>JBKPMF010000057.1:0-23259 GCA_046732015.1 Actinomycetota bacterium | reverse complement strand
GCACGACGGTGTCGGCATCGATCTGACGATCGAGGCCCGGCACCGTCGTGGGTCCGGTCACGGCGAGCAGCTCCTGCAACGCGAACGGGTCGGCCGACATCACGCCGTCGAGGCGCTCGCCGGTGTGCTCCTCGTACGCGTTGAGCACCGCGCGGGCGGCCGAGGGGAAGTCCGGCGTCATGTTCATGTTCCGCCAGAAGCCGGCCCCGCCGTACTGGTCGTAGTTGCGGGCGTAGTCCGGGTTCGGCGGCGGCAGCGTGTCCGGATCGAGGTCGGGCAGCTGCTGGATCGGCGCGAACCTCGAGAACTCGAACTCCCCGTCGTTGGCCGTCACGATCGAATAGGCCCCCCAGATGCCACCGGTGCCACGCTGCTCCGCCGGGCTCTCGGCCACGAAGAAGTAGGTGCGCTCGCCGTTGGCGCCGGCGAAATCGGGCAGTCCCTGCAGGGTCAGGCGCAACGCGGTGATCGCGTCGGCCGCCTGTTCCACCTGCCGTTCGGCCTCGAAGCGCGCGTCGGCCACCGGCCCAGCCAGCAGCGACGACGGGGTGTCGCGGACCCGCCGCAGGGCCGCGCGCGCGTGATCTTCGGCCGCGACGACCTCGTCGCCCAGGCTCGAGATCGCGTCGATGGGGAGCGATCCGTCCTGTGGGGCGAGCGAGCCCAGGCCATCGGGCAGCGTGTTGACGGCGTCCACCAACTGGGTCCCCGCGTCGGCGAGTTCGGTGCCCGCTTCGGCGACCCCCCGGGCGACGTCGATGTTGCGCCCCAGGACCGGGATCGCGCCGGCGAGGCCCGCGAGGCCCCCTTCGGCGCCCCGGGACGCTTCGGCGAAGTGCTCGCTCGCCTGTTCGAAGTCGTCGGCGGCGGCCTCGAGCTGGCCGAACGCGACGGCCTGGCGCCCCTCCTGCATCGACTTGCGCCCGGCTGCGAGATCGTTGCGAACCCCCAGGGTGGCCAGGGCGGTGATGCCCAGCAGGATCAGGAAGAGCCCGCCCGCGATGAGCAGCACGAGGACGGTACGGCGCAGCCAACGACGCCGCCGGGGTGGCGGCGTCGAGGAGACGTCGTCGCTGATGGGGGTGACGTTCGTGGTGGCCATGATGTCCGTTCTCAGGACGCGGGGTGTCCCTCCATCAGGCTACGAGGTCTGGCTGCCCGGCGCATCGGTCCTGGGGCCGGATGACCGAGACCGAACAGCCTAGGCCGGCGCCGGGGCCTAACACGATCGCGCCATGACCCGCTGCTAGGCTCTGCCTCCATGAAGGTCGCCTACCAAGGCGAACCGGGCGCCTATTCGGAGCGGGCCCTGCGTTCGCTCTTCCCAGACGCCGATCCTCTGCCCTGTGAGACCGTGCGATTGGTCTTCTCCAGGGTCACCAGTCGCGAAGCCGGATTCGGGGTCGTGCCGCTGGAGAACTCCCAGGCCGGGTCGGTGAACGAGACCTACGACCTGCTCCAGCACACCAGCATGTTGCGCATCGTCGGCGAGGCCCTGGTGCGGGTGGACCACGCGCTGCTCGGCGTGCCCGGCGCCCGCCTCGAGGAGATCAAGCGTGCGCGTTCGCACTGGCAGGCGCTGGCGCAGTGCGAGGAGTTCCTGTCGTCGATGCGCATCGAACCGGTACCGGTGCACGACACCGCCGGCGCCGCGCGCATGATCGCCGAGAGCGGGAACCGTGAAGATGCGGCCATCGCCAGCGTCGAGGCCGGGGTGAACCTCGGTCTCGCCGTCCTGGCCGAGCGCATCCAGACGGAGAAGGAGAACTTCACCAAGTTCGCCGCGATCGGGATCGAGCAGGTCGACCTCGGACCGGCCGACAAGACCTCGCTGGTGATGGCGGTGCTGGACAACCCCGGGTCACAGCTGGCCTCGCTCCAGCCCTTCGCCGAGCGTGGCATCAACCTCCACAAGCTGGAGTCCCGGCCCCGCCGAGGCAAGGCGTTCGAGTACGTCTTCTACGTGGACCTGATGGCGGCCGCCGACGACCCCGACGTCGAGGCGGCGCTGAAAGAGGTGGCCCAGCACACCTCCCTGCTCCGTGTCCTCGGGTCCTACCGATCGGCCGGCGACCCGGTCTGACCATGGCCGACCGGTTCGAGTCGCCGGCTCAACCCGCCGAGCCCAGCGTCGCGTTGGTGCTCGCCGTCGCCACCGCACTGGTCGTGGGCATCGTGGGCGCCACGATCTGGCGCGCCGGCGATGAAGGGGAGCGGAGCGAAGCCTCCCGGGGCGCCGCCGCCGCGATCAAGACGCCACCGCCCATCAACACCGCGATCGAGGGGCTCACGACGTTCCGGGGCAACGCCTCGCGGTCCTACTACGGGGAGGGCCCGGTGCCGTTGCACCCGGTGATCCGGTGGCAGAGCCCCGCCGACGAGAAGCTGTGCTCGGACTCGATCGTCGGCGTGGATCAGAGCGAATGGTGCGGCACCGGCTGGACGGGGCAGCCGAACGTGATCCAACAGCCGGACGGCGCGATCGAGGTTCGCGAGGGTGCCTACGACGCGAACTACCACTTCGTTGACGGCTTGACCGGAGACCCGATCGGGACGCCGTACGTGACCCGCGATCTGGCGAAGGGTTCGGCCAGCTCCGATCCCGACGGGTTCCCGCTGTACTACGCGGGGTCGCGGGACGGCCACTTCCGGGTGATCGCGATGGACCGCCCCGAGCCGACCTTGCTGTGGGACATCGACGCCGACACCACCGTGCCGCTGCCGCTCCGCAACAATGACTGGGACGGTGCCGCGCTCATCGTCGGCGACTACCTCCTCGAGGGCGGCGAGAACGGCTGGCTGTACGTGGTCCACCTGAACCGCGGCTACGACGAACAGGGCCTGGTGACGGTCGACCCGGAGATCGTCGCCACGATCGCGGGGTTCGACGACGAGCTGCTCGGCAACCTTGGCGACCGGGAGGTTTCGATCGAGAACTCGGTCGCCTTCCGCAAGGGGGTCGTGTACTTCGCGAACTCGGGTGGGTTGGTGCAGGGCTGGGACATCTCCGACCTGCTCGAGGGCGGCACCTCCTACAGCCAGGTGTTCCGCTTCTGGGTGGGCGACGACGTGGATGCCTCGATCGTCCTGGACTCGAAGGGGTTCCTTTACGTGGCGGCCGAGTACCAGCGGTTCAACGAGCGTTCCCAGGAGATCGGCCAGCTCATGAAGCTGGATCCGAAACAACCGGACGATCCGTTGGTCTGGAGCATCGACGCGCGCGAGATCGGCTTCGAAGGGGCGGGCGGGAGTTGGTCGACGCCGGCGCTCTACGGTCCGACCGTCGTGTTCTCGACCGCGGCCGGCAGGGTGCTCCTGGTGGATCGCACGTCGGGCGAGATCAGGCATGAGCTCTCGGTGGGTGCCCCGTCGATCGCCTCGCCCGTGGTCGTGGACGGCGTGTTGATCCTGGGGGACTGCCTCGGCGATCTGTACGCGTGGGACATGGCCGACCCCGGAGTGGAGCCGCCGCTGTTGTGGAAGATGGACCTCGAGGGCTGCATCGAGTCGACCCCGGCGGTGTGGCACGGATGGCTCTATCTGGGCACCCGGGAGGGCTACCTGTTCGGCATCGCCGATCCGGCCTAGCGCCGGGTCACGACAGGGAGCCCAGGAGTTGGCTCATCGAGCGGATCTGATCGGTGCGCACCACCACGGTCGCGACGATGGCCAGGGCGACCGCGAGGCATCCTGCGATCGAGATCCAGCGCTGCTTAGACTCCCGGCCCGGGGCCGCGAAGGCGAACCCCATGACCATCCCGGCGATCGCGCCGCCGACGTGAGCCCGCCAATCGAGGTAGCTGCTGAGCACCACGTTGATGATCACGTTGAGCACGATGATCTGCACCATCGCGCGCATCGCCATCGCGCCCTGCGCGGTGTGACGCCGGCGGTAATTGATCGCGAACACCGCACCGAAGATGCCGAAGATCGCGCCCGAGGCGCCGGCGCTCACCGAGTTCAGCGGGCTGAAGTAGTAGGAGGCCGCGCTGGCGAACAGTCCGGACAAGAGGTAGAGCGCCAGGAACCGCACGCGGCCCACCTCGCGTTCCAGCACGTTGCCGAGGATGTACAGCGAGTAGGCGTTGACCGCGAGGTGGATCAAGCCGATGTGCAGGAACATCGCGGTGAACATCCGCCAGGTCTCGCCGGAGGCGACGAGGATGGGGTTCTCCGCGCCGAGGTCGATGAGCGTGCGCGCGTTGGGGCCGCTGAACAAACCGCCGAACCCGCTCTGGAACACCTCGATCACGAAGACCGCGACGATGGTCGCCACCAAGACGTTCGTCACCGACACGCGCTTCGCGTTCGCGATGGCGAGCCGACGCCCTGGACCGGCCGCGAACTCCCTGCGGGCCTCGCCGACGCAGGTGGGACATTGGTGGCCCACGGGAGCAGGGACCATGCACTCCGTGCAGATCGGGCGGCCGCACCGCGTGCAGTGCACGCCCGTGACGCGATCGGGGTGGCGATAGCACCGATCGTCGGTGGGCGGTGGCGGCGGGGGAACGGCTTGCGGGTCCACGCCTCAGCCCTTCATGTCGGGCAGTTGCGACAACACCTGTCCCACCTCATCGGTGTCGAACAACGGTCCCCACCGGTCGGCGATCACGCCCTTGTCATCGATCAGATAGAGCCAAGGCTCGGTGAGGTTATCGTTGCGGTACAACCAATCCGCTGCGCCTTGGTTCACGACGCTGTTGCCGAAGTCGCGCCAGATCTCGACGTGGATGAACACGGCCTTATCGGGGTAGTCGGCGGCGAGCTGCTGCAGCGCTTCGACGGTCGGACCACAGAACTGACTCATGCAATAGACCGGCGTGGCGAACAGGACGAGGATCGGACGGCCCTGGGCGATCGCATCCGCGATCGTCCACTCGTGAAGCTCGGGGTCGGGGATCGGCTTGCCGCCCTGGGCTCGCGAGTCGATCGAGACCGGCTTCACCCCTTTTGATTCCAGGGTGAGGTTCTCGGTCTTCAGCGCCTTCTGCCCCGGGGCCGGCAACGCCGGCTGCTCCTGGACGGCGAAGTTGGACTCCAGCGTCACGGGGCCGATGGTGTCGATGTCGGCCTCGATCGTGGCGGTCCACACGCCGACCTGATCGAACCGGATGCCCTCGCCCTGATACACGCCGCGTGCATCGCTCGGGTTCGTGAGCGCCGGGCCCTGGCCATCGGCGGCGGTCGTCGGCGCCGGGAGGTAGGAAAAGGTGGTAGACGGCCCTGGCTGGGGCGCGGCCGACCCGTCAGCTCCTCGGTAGGCGAAGTCGACGGAGATGTCGCCGAACGAGAGCACCTGTACCCCGGCGTCCTGGGTGCTCGAGAAGATCCCCACCTGGACGCGTTCCGGGCGGTTGGCGGAGAAGTCGTCCGGAACGATCTCCGCGGCGAGGTTGGAGGCCGCGCTCGTGGTCGGTGCAGCGGTCGTGGGCGTGGGCTCGTCGGATCCGCCGGTGCAGGCGGCGGCCATCAGGACGAGCGACACGACGAGCGCGGCGGTGGGTCGGGTGCGTACCATCGCCCTCATCCTCTCGTACGACGGGACGAACGACCGGCCAACGGGGCCGCTCACACGGCGCCCTCATGGCGGAGCAGCCATCGCTTGCGTTCGGTGAAGCGCCCGTAGCCGCCCAGCGTGCCGCCGGCATGGACCACCCGGTGACACGGTACGAACAGTTCCATGGGGCATCGACTGAGAGCGGTGCCGGCGGCCCGACCGCCACGGGGACTCCCCGCCATCTCGGCGACATCGCCGTAGGTCCACAGTTCGCCGTAGGGGATCGTCGCGGTGATCTCGAGCACACGCCGGCCGAAGCCCTGAGGGGCGAGTGCGAGGTCGGGAGCGGTGGCGAAGCCCCGGCTCCGGCCCTCGAAGTAGTCCTCCACCTCACGCCGCACGCGAGACAGACGCCGCTGCGCCGAGCGCGCACGTGCACCGAGCTTCGCCTCGATCCCCGCGATCGTCGCGTCGGGGTCCTCGTCGTCGAACGCCGTCGCCACGACCCCGTGGGGAGAGGTGACCAGCGTGAAGGCCCCCAGCGGGGTGGCCACCTCGCCGACCAGGAGTTCGAGTTCGCTCACACCGGTGGCCACGGGAATGGACGATCGCCACCCGGGCCCGGGAACACGGGGGACGCCGCGATCTCGCCGATCCGCCGTCGCAACGCGAGGAGCTCCTCCTCGTTCAGCAGGGCGGCGAGCTCGTCTCGATCGGGCCCGCCCTCGTCCAGGGCGATCCCGAGTCGCTCGATGTCGGCCAGCAGCGACGATGGGATCGGCTCGTCCATGTACTCCCAGATCACCGTCCGCAGCTTGGGTTCCGCGCTGAAGCAGACGCCGTGGTCGATGAGCCAGATCCGGCCGTCCTCGCCGAGCAGACAATGCCCACCCTTGCGGTCGGCGTTGTTGACCACGAGATCGAACGCGGCCACCTTGCGGAAATCCTCGACGAACCGTTCCCGCAACGTGAAGTAGTGCTCCTCAGGATCGAAGGTGACGAACGTCTGCACGGAGCCCAGGCCTTCGGGACCGTCGCGCAGGATCGTGGGCGGCACGTTCGGCCATCCCAGCGAGCGAGCCACCACGTAGGCCGCCACCTCGCGGCGGCAGAGCGTTCCCTCCGGGAAGTCCCACAGGGGCATCTCGCCTCGTTGGGGTTTGTAGACGCCGAGCGCCTGGGCACCATCCTCGGCGGTGGCGCGAACGAGGAACGTGTAGTTGGAGGAGCGGGGGAGCAGACCCAGGATCTCGAGCTGACCACGCGCGAGCGCGGGAGCCACCGCCGGGTCGCTCAATCCCGCTTCGAGTGCCCGTTCATCGCGGGACATGCGTGCCCTTCGGGGTCCATGGGGTTGCCGCAGTACTGGCACGTGGGACGGCCGCGTTGTGCGACCTCGGCGCCGTGGCGGGACAGCGCGAACATCTGCTCGCGGGTGGCGAACAACCGCACGGTCTCGGGGTCACCGAGCAGGAGCGACCGCGGGTCGTCCTCCTCCAGCTCGGGCTGGAACTCCTCGATCTCCAGTTGGAACAGATTCTGGTCCTGGTCGAATCCGATCGCGAGTTTGCCCGCGCGCCACCGCGGTTCGAACGGCTCCTCCAGCGCCATCGCCTCCTCACCGGGGCCCTGGCCGGTCTCGAGTTCGAGGTCGGCGAGCAGCTCGAGGATCGAGGCGGACAGCAGTTGCACCTGTTCCTTCTCGACGGCGACGGTGATCAGTTCGCCGCCGGCGCGAGCCTGCAGATAGAACGCGCGATCACCGGGTTCGCCGATCGCGTCGGCGGTGATTCGATCGACCGGACCCAGTTCCATAAGGGATGAGTCTGTCAGGTTCCCGGCGGCTCGTTGGGGTCGGCGACGAGCTCCCATGGGGGTGGCGTTCCGGCCGGTCCGAACCGATCCAAGCCGCCGGTGTCGTTCACCAGATGCACGTGTGGCGAGCCCTTGTACAGGCTCACCACGGACACGCCCGCGGTGTCGATCACCGTGCGCTGGAAGGCATCCAGCCGTGCGCCCGTGAAGTGCGCGACGAGCATCCGAACGATGTCACCGTGGGTAGCGACCGCGACGCGGCCCCGCGGGTGCCGCTTGGCGATGGACCGGATCTCGCCCTCGATCCGCTCGAGCGCTTCGGCGAAGCTCTCGCCGTCGGGGAAGCGGAAGGTGGAGGGCGATCCCTGGATCTCGCCCCACCGTTTCGTGCGGCGGAGGCTCTTCAGCGAGCGCCCCGTCCACGCGCCGACGTCCATCTCCATCAGGCCGTCGCGCTCCTGGATCGGCACGCGCTGGCCGGCCGCCAATGGTTCCACGGTCTGCACGCAGCGCTCCAATGGACTCGAGTAGATCGCGGTGAGCTTGATCGGGCGGAATCGTTCGGCCAGGTGGATCGCCTGACGCCGGCCGCGCGCATCCAGCGGGATCCCACGGGTTCGCCCGTACAGGTTCGCGCCGGTCTGCGCGGTGAGCCCGTGCCGGATCAGGAACAAGGTGGTCATCGCCGAGCAGCATACGGGTCGTCCGCTCAGGACGAGACCGTGGCACGGGCGGCCGGGAGCCGCACGGTGAACGTCGATCCGCGGTTCAGTTCACTCACCACGTCGACCGTGCCGCCGTGGTTCTCGGCGACGTGCTTCACGATCGCCAGGCCGAGTCCCGTGCCGCCGGTCTCGCGCGAACGAGCCCGATCGACGCGGTAGAACCGCTCGAACACCCGAGGCAGGTCTCGCGACGGGATGCCCATGCCGTCGTCGCTGACGACCAGCTGTACCCAGCCGTCGCCGCTCTCCAGCGACACCCTGATCGTGCCACCTGGACGCGTGTAGCGGATCGCGTTGTCGATCAGGTTCCGGACCAAGAGCGAGAGGTCACGCATCGAACCCGCGACCACCGCGGGTCCCGCATCGGTCGCTACGACGGTCAACCCCGCCTCGCGCCCGGCCTCCTCGAAGCGGTCGAGTTCGTCGCGGACCACCTGGTCGAACCGGATCGGGTGGCCCAGGTCGCTGCCTGACTCGAGCCGCGACAGGTCGAGCAGATCGGCGACGATCCTCGAGAGCCGCATCGCCTCCCGTTCGAGCTGAGAGGCGAACCTCGATACGGCGGCGGGGTCGTGGTCGGCCACCGAAGCGAGGGTTTCAGCCACGGCCTGGATCGAGGCCGCCGGGGTCTTCAGTTCGTGAGAGGCGTTGGCCACGAAGTCCCGGCGGACGGCCTCGATGCGCCGGGTCTCGGTGATGTCGGTGACCACCAACAGGATCGAGCCATCGCTGCCGGCGGGGGCGGCGGTTGCCCGCAACCATCTCGTGGGTTCCGTGCGTTCGAGCTCGATCGTCGACGCACGACGGTGCTCGCTGACCTCCTTGACCATCTCGCGGAGGGCCGGAGGATAGAGCTGAGCGACGGCGGTCGGCCTCCCGGCGAGGTGGCGTTCGAGCGCCTTGTTCGCGAAGGCCGTTCGCCATCCACCGTCGAAGAGCAGCACGCCTTCCTGCATCGTTCCCAGGATCAGGTCCTGCACGTGGCGCTCGTCTTCGCTCGAGCGCTCGCGTCGGACGAGCGCGTCGGAGGAACGTTTCACTTCCTCTTGGAGGCTTCGCATGCTCATGGACAGCGATCGCCGACCGATCACGAAGCCTGCCGCGGCGACCGCGGTCCCACCCACGATCACGGCGAGCACGGCGGTCCCGTCCATTGCCGCAGTGTAGGAGGCCGACGGCCGTGTTCACCTGCCGTTCATCAGGGGTTCCACCGATCGACCGTTCTGGACGGTGGTCTCGGCCCCTGTGGGCTCGGACCTGGGCGTTCATCCCCTGTTCCCGTCGCCGTTCTCGTTCACCGCTCGTTCATCTTGAGGCCACTGCGTGTCCACCCCCGCTCCCTAGGCTCCGCCCCGAACACACGATGGAGGAGGAACCGATGGTGAAGCACCGCAGGTTGGGGGGCGCGCTCGTGGCTCTGCTCGCCCTCACGCTCGTCTCAGCGGCGTGCGGCAGCGATGACGACGGTGGTGGTTCCGGCGACACGGGCGGGACCGACGTGTCGGGTTCGATCACGATCTCCGGCTCCTCGACGGTGGAGCCGATCTCCTCCGTGGTCGCCGAAGAGTTCAATGCCGACAACCCCGACGTGCAGATCAGCGTCGACGGCCCCGGGACCGGCGACGGGTTCGAACTCTTCTGCAAGGGCGAGATCGACATCGCCGACGCTTCGCGTCCGATCGAAGACGAGGAGGCGAAGGCCTGCCAGAAGGCCGGCATCGAGTACACGGAACTCGAGATCGGCTTGGACGGCGTGACGGTGATGACGAACCCGGAGAACGCCGACGTGACCTGCTTGAACTTCGGCGACCTCTACGCGCTGTTCGGCCCGGAGTCCGACGGGATCGACACATGGAACGGCGCGGACTCGCTGGCCCAGCAGGTCGGCGGCACTGGCGGGTTCCCCGATGCCCCGCTGGAGATCACGGCGCCCGGAGAGGAGTCTGGGACCTACGACGCCTTCATCGACCTCGCCGGGATCGAAGACACCGCGATCGCGCAAGGCGTGCCCGAGGACGAGGCAGCCGCGCTCCGCAGCGACTACCAACCTTCGCCGAACGACAACGTGATCATCACGGCGATGGAGGGCTCCCCGAGCTCGCTGGGCTTCGTGGGGTTCGCGTTCGCCGAGCAGGCGGGCGACCAGATCAAGGAGATCCAGGTCGATGGCGGCGACGGCTGCGTCGGGCCATCGGGGGACACGATCTCCGACGGTTCCTACCCGCTGTCGCGTTCGCTCTACATCTACGTGAGCAACGAGGCGATGGCCCGGCCGGAGGTGAAGGCCTACGTGGACTTCTACCTCACGGACGATTCGCTGGCGACGGACGGCCTGTTGGAACAGGTCGGCTACATCGCGCTGCCTGCCGACCGCATCGAAGCCACGCGATCGGCGTGGGAGTCGGCCTCGGCATGATCGGACGCACCGCGGGCACCTGGGCCGGACGGCGGGCGCCGTCCGGCCTCGCCGTGCCTGCGGGCCTCGGATGGGAGGCATAGGCATGGTCACGGCCACGGGAGGGGGCCCACCGTCGATCGCCACCCTTCGGGGCAGCGCGAAGCGACGTCGCAAGGAAGGCGCGGTCCGCGGCGTGCTCCTCGCGGCCGCAGGGATCTCGCTGGTGATCAGCGTCGTGATCGTCCTCGCGTTGCTCGGTCAGGCGATCTCGTTCCTGTCCCATGTGGAGCTCTCGTCGTTGTGGAGCGGACAGTGGTCGCCGCGCCAGGGAGAGTTCGACATCCCGACGCTGTTCATCGGCACGATCGAGGTCGCGCTGATCGCGATGGTGATCGCGGCTCCGCTGGGCCTCGGGGCGGCGATGTATCTCTCCGAGTACGCAGGCCCGAAGACCCGCCGGCGCCTGAAGCCGATCCTCGAGACGCTCGCCGGGATCCCGAGCGTGGTCCTGGGCTACTTCGCGCTGCAGGTGATCAACCCCGCGATCGTGCAGACGCTTTTCGCGACCTCGAGCACCTTCACGATCATGGCGGCGGGGATCGGCGTCGGGATCCTCACGATCCCGTTGGTGGCCTCGGTGGCCGAGGACGCGATGCATGCCGTTCCGGGCTCGCTGCGCGAGGCCGCCTACGGGATCGGGGCGCGCCGGCGCACGGTGACGACGAAGGTCGTGTTCCCCGCCGCGGTCTCGGGCATCGCGGCGTCGCTGATCCTCGGGTTCTCTCGGGCGATCGGCGAGACGATGGTCGTGGCGATCGCCGCCGGAGCGACGGGCTCGGCCACACGCCATCTCAACCCATTGGAGCCCGGGCAGACGATGACCGGTGCGATCGCCTCGCTCGCGATCGGTTCGGACCAGGTGAAGAGCAGCACCGGGCTCAACGCGTTCGATGCCCTCTACCTCGTTGGGCTCCTGCTCTTCGCGATGACGCTCGGCTTGAACCTGCTGTCCGAGCGCTTCGTCCGCCGGGTGCGGAGGGACTACTGATGGCCGCCATCGCTCCCACCGCACAGGTCCGCGGCACGGTGGAGCTCGCCCTCCGCGGCTCGAAGCGCGACATCGCCGGGCGCGTGTTCCAGGGCGCGCTGCTCCTGTCGCTGCTCCTGTCCCTGCTGATCCTCATCGTCCTGCTGGGCACGGCGCTGTCGGCGGCCTGGCCGGTCGTCTCGACGAGACTCGGAGATTTCGTGACCAGCGATGTTTCCCGCCTGCCCGCTCGAGCGGGGGTGCGCCAGGGCATCGTCGGTTCGCTGATCCTGATCGGCTTCGTGGCGGCGGTGGCGATGCCCCTCGGCGTCGCCGCGGCCATCTACTTGCAGGAGTACGCACGCGACACGCGCCTCAACCGCCTGCTCACCACCAACATCCGCAACCTCGCCGCTGTTCCGTCGATCGTCTACGGCATCCTCGGGCTCGTGGTGTTCGTGCAGGCGCTGCGCGCCTTCACGGGCCCCGACACGTTCGGTCGGAGCTACATCTCGGGCGGGTTGACGCTGTCGGTGCTGGTCCTGCCGATCATCATCCTGGTGACGATGGAGGCCCTGCGCGCCGTCCCCAAGAGCGTGCGCGAGGCCGCCTACGGGGTAGGCGCCACCCGGTGGGAGGTCGTGCGGAGCCACGTGCTGCCATACGCCGCACCCGGGGTCTTCACGGGCTTGATCCTGTCGATGGCCCGGGCGTTCGGGGAGACGGCGCCACTGCTGCTGGTGGGAGCCGTCACCGGCTACCTGTCGACCTCGTCGTCGGCCACGCCGCTCGAGGTCCTCCAGGGCAAGTACACGGCGCTGCCCACCCAGATCTATTCATGGTCCCGCCTGGCGGGCGAGGACTGGAAGGCGAACACGGCCGCCGCGATCGTGGTGCTGCTCGTGATCATCCTCGTCGTGAACCTCGCGGCGATCCTGTTGAGGAACCGTTATGACAGAAAGTGGTGAACCGGTGGATATGACCGACCTGACGCGGGTGGCCTCGGTCGCCGAAGATGGACCCCAGCTGATCGTGAAACCCTCCGCCGTCTCCGAGGCCGACGAAGCCGTCCGCGAAGTGGTGTTCAGCACCAGCGATCTCGGCGTGTTCTACGGCGCGTTCCGGGCGGTCCGAGACATCAACCTGCCGATCTTGAAGAATGAGATCACGGCGCTGATCGGTCCGTCCGGCTGCGGCAAGACCACCTTCCTGCGCTGCCTCAACCGCATGAACGACCTGATCGAAGGTGCGCGCATCGAGGGCAGGCTCCTCTATCACGGGGTCGATCTATACGACGAGCGCGTGGACCCGGTCGAGGTGCGGCGGCGGATCGGCATGGTCTTCCAGAAGCCGAACCCGTTCCCCAAGTCGATCTACGACAACATCGCCTTCGGGCCCAAGATCGCCGGGTACAAGGGGAGCATGGACGAGCTCGTCGAGGAGAGCCTGCGCAAAGCGGCGCTCTGGGATGAGGTGAAGGACAAGTTGAAGGAGTCGGGTCTCGCGCTCTCGGGTGGCCAGCAGCAGCGGCTGTGCATCGCCCGGGCGATCGCGACCAAGCCCGACGTGATCCTGATGGACGAGCCCTGCTCGGCACTGGATCCGATCGCCACGGCGAAGATCGAAGACCTGATGCAGGAGATCGTGGCCGACTACACGATCGTCATCGTCACGCACAACATGCAGCAGGCGGCTCGCGTCAGCGACCGCACGGCGTTCTTCACGGTCGACGTCCACGACGACGGAAGCCGAACGGGTACCGTGGTCGAGTTCGACCGCACCGAGTCGATCTTCACGAACCCGGCTGATCAGCGCACCGAGGACTACGTCACGGGGAGGTTCGGATGAGCCGCGTCTCGTTCCACGAATCCCTCGAGCAGATCGAGATGAACCTGCTGAGCATGGGCGAGCTGGCGGGCACGTCGGTCCAGCGGTCCGTTGAGGCGCTCGTGAAGCACGACGACGCCAAGGCACAGACCGTGATCGATGATGACGACACGGTCGATGAGCTCTATCTGAAGATCGACAGCGACGTGCTGTCGGTGCTGGCGTTGCAATCCCCGGTGGCGGCGGACCTCCGGCTGATCTCGGCGATCATGCACTGCAACCTCCACCTCGAGCGGGTGGGGGATCAGGCGGTCAACGTCGCCAAACTGTATCTGCGCACGAAGGGTGAGTCCGGGAGCGAGACGATGCGCCAACAGCTCGAGGAGATGGGCACGCTGGTGGTGTCGATGCTGCGCACCGCCATGGAGGCGTTCGGCCGGCGCGATCTCGACCTCGCCTTCAAGGTGCCCACGATGGACGACCCGGTGGACCGGCTCAACCGTGCCACGCACCTCGAGGCCCTCAAACTGGCCGATGATCCCCGGAGCCTGGACTGGGGTCTGCACATGAACATGGCCGCGCGGGCGCTCGAGCGCGTAGGCGACAACGCCGTCGATATCGCCGAACAGGTGGGGTTCCTGCTCACCGGCGAGTTCCGCGAGTTCACCGATGCCTCGCACCCGGTGACCATCGAATGAGCGAACGGCTCCGGTCCGATGCAGGCAGGGAAACCGCTCCACGGATCCTGGTGGTCGAAGACGAGGGATCCCTCGCCGACTCCCTGCGGTACAACCTCGAACGCGAGGGCTTCACCGTGTCGGTGGCCGCCGACGGGCAGACCGCCCTCGCGCGGTTCCGGGAAGAACAGCCGTCCCTGGTCATCCTGGACCTGATGCTGCCCGAGCTGTCGGGCCTCGACGTGTGCCGCGCGATCCGGGCCGCGTCCTCGGTGCCGATCATCATCGTCACCGCGAAGGACTCCGAGGCCGACAAGGTCACGGGCCTGGAGATCGGGGCGGACGACTACGTGACGAAGCCGTTCTCGATCCGAGAACTGATCTCGCGGGTGCGCGCGCATCTCCGACGTGCCGGCATGCGGAGCGAAGCGGATGCACCCGAGGACGAGCTCCTGCGAGGGGGCCCCGTCGAGATGGACGTTGCGCGACACGAGGTCACGATCGGTGGTACGCCGGCGGCCTTCCCACCGAAGGAGTTCGAGCTGCTGGAGGCGTTCCTGCGTCGCAAGGACCGGCTGCTCACCAGGCTCTTCCTGATCGAGGAGGTGTGGGGTGCCGACTACGTCGGTGACACCAAGACGCTCGACGTCCACGTGAAGCGTCTCCGCCAGAAGATCGAGGCAGATCCGCACGAGCCCGTTTACCTGGTCACCGTTCGCGGGCTCGGCTACAAGTTCGTCGACTGACCAGCGCGTTCACCCGGCGTTCACCGGGTGGACACCTTCCCCGGCGCCCTGTACCTTCGCTCCGCCATGGGCTCGGAAGGGAAGGGGTAGCGGTGCCGTTCCAGGTCATCCCCCGTGAGCTCGCGTTCTTCGACCTCTTCGACCGCGCAGCCGGAGGCGTGCTGCGGGCGGTGGTCGACCTCGCGATCCTGCTCGACGACCTCCCCAACGCCGAACGTCACGCGCAGCGGATCCGCGATCTCGAGCACGAAGGCGACGACCTCACCCACCAGATCATCGCGCTCGTGAACACCACGTTCGTCACCCCGTTCGACCGCAAGGACATGCATCGGCTCGCCTCCAGCCTGGACGACGTCATCGACTGCGTCGAAGGCCTCGCGGACCTGTTGGTCCTGCTGCGGATCGCGAAGCCCTTGCCCCAGTTCGTGCAGCAGATCGAGGTCCTCCGCCGAGCGACGACGGCGGTCGCCCAGGCCGTTCGTGAGCTCCGTTCGTTGCACCCGCTCGAGGCTGTGCTGACCGAGATCAAACGGGCTGAGCGCGAGGGCGATTGGGTCTACCGGCGTGGCGTGGCCGAGCTGTACTCGGGCGACTACGAACCGATGCAGGTTCTGATGTGGAAAGACCTCCTCCACCAGGGCGAGACCGCGCTCGACAAGTGCGAGGACATCGCCAACACGGTCGAGTCGGTCCTCCTCAAGTTCGCATGACGATCTGGGTCGTCATCATCATCGCCATCGCATTGGCGTTCGACTTCTTCAACGGCTTCCACGACGCCGCCAACTCGATCGCCACCGTCGTTTCCACCCGGGTGCTCTCGCCGCAGCAAGCGGTGGTGTGGGCGGCGTTCTTCAATTTCGTGGCCTTCATGATCTTCGGCACGAAGGTTGCGGCCACGATCGCGAACGACGTGGTGAACCCTACGGTGCTCAACAACGCCGTGATCTTCGCCGGCCTGGTCGGTGCCGTGGCGTGGGACATCATCACGTGGTGGATCGGGCTGCCGACGAGCTCCTCGCACGCCCTCGTCGGGGCTATGGCCGGGGCCGCCGTCGCCGAAGCAGGGTGGGGTGCGTTGATCGCGAGTGGGTTCCAGAAGATCGCCGTGTTCATCGTGCTCTCGCCGATCGTGGGCTTGCTGCTGGGGTTCACGTTCATGGTCGGGGTCTATTGGTTCTTCCACCGGCGGCAGAAGCTCGAGAAGCTCAACCGAGGGTTCCGCGTGGGTCAGTTGTTCTCGGCCGCAGCGTTCAGCCTGGCTCATGGCGCGAACGACGCGCAGAAGACGATGGGCATCATCTTGGCGCTGCTGATCGCGAACGGCGTCCTGCCGACCGACGCGGATGTCCCGCTGTGGGTGGTGCTTGCTGCCCACACCGCGATCGCCCTCGGCACGCTCTTCGGCGGATGGCGCATCGTGCACACCATGGGCTCGAAGATCACGAAGCTGCAGCCGGCCCAGGGCATGGCCGCCGAATCGGCAGCCGCCGTCACGATCATGGGGAACACGCTGGCGGGCATCCCCGTCTCCACGACGCAGACGATCACCGGCGCGATCGTGGGTGTCGGTTCGACGCAGCGCCTCTCGGCGGTGCGGTGGGGGGTGGCGGGCCAGGTGGTGTGGGCGTGGGTGCTCACGATCCCCGGCGCGTTCGTGATCAGCTACGTGGCCTATCTGCCGTTCAAGGCGATGGCCTCATGAGGATCGGGCGCAGGCCGCTGTTCTTCACCTCGCTGGCCGTCATCTCGCTGCTGTTGCTCGAACCCACACCCGCGGACCTGCGGTGGGTGAACCTGGCCTCGGCCGCGCTGGCGATGTTTTGGGCGGTGGCGTTGTTCCTGGAAGATCGGTCGATGCTTCGTTCGCGACCAGGGCCGGGGCAGCCTCCGGAGCGGCGGTCGCCGAACGCCGACGCTGGGGACGATCCCGCTACGCGTGCTTGAGCACGACCGTCTCGATCACGTTCGCGACGTTCTCGAGTCCATCGAGCGCCTCTTCCAGGGTTTCGATGACTTCCTTCCAGCGCAGCACGTCCATCGCGCGATGGTCGCCTGAGAACAGGTCGGCGACCGCGCGGCGGTACAGCTTGTCCCCTTCGTTCTCGAGGCTGTTGATCTCTACCCAGTAGGGCTCGAGGTCGTCGCGTCGGAGCTTGCGGAACGCCCGGAGCGCTTGGTCGGTCTGTACGGCGGCGCGGTGCAACACCTCGGTTTGGGCCTTCATCTCGGGCAACGGCTCCCCGATCCGGTGCAGCACGAACAGATCGGCCGCGGCTTCCACCGCATCCATCACGTCATCGAGAGCGGTGGCGAGCTGATAGATGTCCTCGCGGTCCATCGGCGTGACGAACGTGGTGTTGAGCAGCCGGATGATGGCGTGGGTCACCTCGTCACCGTCGTGTTCACGCTCGGCGATGCGGCGAGCCTTCATCTCCACATCCACGTAGTCGTGGAGCATGTCCCGGAGCTGATCGGTGGCCGCCACGAGGTTGGCTCCCGACTCCTCGAACAGGTCGAAGAACGCCTCCGGCCGCTGCGAAACCTTGAGCTTCACGCCTTCCCTCCCGATGCTCCTCATGGGCGAGCCGCCCCATGATGCCAGAAGTGCCCAGGTCAGGTGGGCCGAAGAGCCCGTTGCGGCACAGGCCCCCTCCACCTACGATGACCACCCAACCATGAACGCTGAGACCTTCCCCGAGGCGATGCCCGCCACCTCCGCCCGCTTCCTCAACCGTGAGCTGAGCTGGCTGGAATTCAACGCGCGGGTGCTTGCGCTGGCGGAAGATCCCGCCCGGCCACTGCTGGAGCGGGTCAAGTTCCTCGCGATCTACACCCAGAACCTCGATGAGTTCTTCCAGATCCGGGTTTCCGGTCTGGAGGAGCAGGTCGAGGCTGGAGTCGCCGCGGTCACGCCCGATGGCATGACCCCACCAGAACAACTTGAGGCCATCCGAGAACGGATCGACGGCCTGCAGGCCAGAGCGGAGGAGGTGCTGTCCACCGACCTTACCCCCGCCCTGGAGAAGGAGCGCATCCGCATCGTCCACTGGGAACAACTCCCCGAGGACGACCGCGGGTTCCTGGCCCGCCGGTTCTCCGAGCGCATCTTCCCGGTCCTCACGCCGCTGTCGGTGGATCCGGCGCATCCGTTCCCATACATCTCGAGTCTGTCGTTGAACGTCGCAGCGGCCGTGCGCGATCCGATGACGGGCGTGCGCAAGTTCGCCCGCGTCAAGGTGCCGCCGATCCTGCCGCGGTTCATCGAGTTACCCGACGGCGAGCGCTTCGTGCCGCTCGAAGAGGTGATCGCGGCGCACATGGACCAGCTGTTCCCCGGCATGGACCTGCTGTCCCATCACTTCTTCCGCGTCACGCGCGATGCCGACGTCGAGGTCGAAGAGGACGAAGCCGACGACCTCTTGGCCGCGATCGAGACCGTCCTGCAACGGCGGCAACGAGGGGCCACGCCGATCCGGCTGGAGATCGACGACACGATGAGCGGCGAGGTGCGCGAGGTCCTGATGCGTGAGCTGAGCCTGGATGAAGCCCAGGTCTACGTCGTCGACGGACTCCTTGCCCTCGGCGACCTCTGGTTCTTCGTGAACCTCGATCGAGCCGATCTGAAGGATGAACCGTGGACACCGGTCACGCCGCCTGAGCTCCAGTCGCAGGAGGGCCTGCCCGACGTGTTCGAGGCGGTGGGCCGCGGCGACATCCTGGTGCATCACCCCTACGACTCCTATGAGTCCTCCGTCGCGGCGTTCGTGGATCAGGCCGCACGGGATCCCGACGTCCTCGCGATCAAGCAGACCCTCTATCGCACGTCAGCCGACAGCCCGATCATCCGCTCCCTGGTGCGAGCCGTCGACGCCGGCAAGCAGGTGGTGGCCCTCGTCGAGTTGAAGGCGCGATTCGACGAGGAAGCCAACATGTCGTTCGCGCGAACGCTGGAAACGGCTGGGGTGCACGTGGTGTACGGCATGGTGGGCCTCAAGACGCACGCGAAGACCTGCCTGGTGGTGCGCAGGGAGAACGACGGCATCCGGCGGTACGCGCACCTGGGGACCGGCAACTACAACTCCACGACCGCCCGCCTGTACGAAGACATCGGGCTGTTGACGGCCGACCCCGACCTGGGTGCCGATCTCACGGACCTGTTCAACCTGCTCACCGGCTACAGCCGGCAGCGCGAATACCGCAAGTTGCTGGTGGCCCCCGTCACCCTGCGCCCCGGCCTGGCGGCGCTGGTCCACCGGGAGATGGAACAGGACGACGGCTCCATCGTGCTGAAGATGAACAGCCTCGTGGACAGCGACCTGATCGATGCCCTCTACGAAGCGTCGCAGTCGGGCGTCCGCGTCGAGCTGCTGATCCGAGGCATCTGTTGTCTGCGCCCCGGGGTCCCCGGTCTGTCCGAGGGCATCAGGGTCCGTTCGATCGTGGGCCGGTTCCTTGAGCATTCCCGCGTCTACCGGTTCGGAAGCGAGTCGCGCGGGTTCGACTACCTGATCGGATCGGCCGACTGGATGCCGCGCAACCTCGACCGTCGTGTCGAGGCGCTGACGCCCGTGGAGGACGGCGCCCTGCAGGAGCGACTGGCCGAGGTGCTGGCGATCGAACTCGCGGACGACGAGCTCGCGTGGGAACTCGATCCGGATGGAGGATGGCACAAGGTGCCGACGAGCCGTGGCGTGAACGCCCACCGGGCGCTGCAGGAGCTCGCCGTGGAGCGGGCTGGCGAGCGGTGAACCTGGAGCGCGAGGTCAAGCTCACCGTCGGTCCGCTGTTCCACCTGCCCGACCTGTCCGAGGTCCTCGACGGCTTCTCCGCCGAAGGCGAGGGGGTCCAGCGGTTCGTCACCAGCTACTACGACACACAGGATCTTCGGCTGGCTCGCTGGGGATGCTCCCTGCGCTACCGGACCGGCGACGGCTGGACCGTGAAGCTCCCCGCCACGGTCTTCTCCGACACGCTGGCGCGCGAGGAGCATCACTTCGAAGCGGGCCCGGGCCGTCCGCCGGCTGCGGCGATCGACCTGCTCCGGGGGTATCTGCGCCAAGAGCCGGTGTCGCTCGCCGTGCGGCTGCAGACGGTTCGCCGGACCACGCGGCTGCTCGACGCCGAGGCCAAGCCGGCCGCCGAGGTGGTGGACGACGAGGTCTCGGTCCTGGACGGGCGACGGGTGGTGGCGCGCTTCCGGGAGCTCGAAGCCGAGCTCACCCAGGATGCCGACGAGGCGATCATCGACCCGGTGATCAAGCGCCTGGTCGCCGAAGGCGCACAACGCGCCGAACCGGCCCTGCCGAAGTACGTCCGGGCCCTGATGCCGTTGGCGGCCGAACCACCCGAGGTAGAGCAGTCCGGCAAGCGGCCCAAGACCGTCGAGGCGATGATCCGCACCGCCCTGTCGGCCTCGGTGGTCCGGTTGATCCGGCACGACGCCGCCGTGCGGCTCGGCAGCGACGTGGAAGGCGTGCACCAGGCGCGGGTGGCGACCCGCCGGCTCCGCTCGGACCTCCGGACGTTCCGTACGTTGCTGGAGCCCACATGGGACGCCCAGCTCCGGGACGAGCTGCGCTGGCTCGGCGACGAGCTCGGAGCGGTCCGCGACCTCGACGTGCTCGGCGAGCGCTTGCGGGCGCATGCCTCGATGCTCCCCGATGATGACGCGGTGACGATGCGCAAGCTGCTCGATCGGTTGCGTGCCCAACGCGACGAAGCGCGCGCGGCCATGCTGTCGGCCATGCGGGAAGATCGGTACGCCGTGCTGCTCGATCGTCTCGTGTCGGCCGCCACGGCGCCCGCGGTCCTCGACGAGGTGGCGTCCACGCCCGCGGTCGACGTGATCGACGCGCTCGTATCGGGGCCGTGGGAGCACCTGCGGCGGGCGTGCGAGTCGCTCGATCCGGGATCGGCCGATGCCGATCTGCATGCGGCGCGGATCCGGGCCAAACGCGTGCGGTATGCCGCTGAGGCCGTGACGCCCGTGGTGGGCAAGCCTGCCCGCAGGTTCGCCGAGCGAGCCGCTGCGCTGCAGGACGAACTCGGGGAACACCAGGACTCGGTGGTGGCCGCGGCGTGGCTGCGTGATCAGGCCGCCGGGACCAGCGCACGGGTGGCGTTCACGGCGGGCGAGCTCGGCGCGATCGAGGCCCGTCTCCAACGACGGGCTCGCCGTCGCTGGCCGGACGCGTGGGCGGCGCTCGACCGCAAGAAGCTGAGGTTCTGGTGATGAAGACCGAGGTCAAGGCCGCCGGTGGTGTCGTTCGTCGGCGTGGAGCCGACGGGGTGCGGTTCGCGCTCGTCCACAGGCCGCGCTATGACGACTGGACGTTGCCCAAGGGCAAAGCGGAGGACCACGAGGATCGAGAGGACACCGCGCGCCGGGAGGTGCTGGAGGAGACCGGGTTCCGGTGCGAGCTGGGACCGGCGATCGCCACGGTCCGGTACACCGACCACCTCGGCCGACCGAAGGTGGTCCACTACTGGCTGATGTACCCGGCCGAGGGCGTGTTCATCCCGGGCGACGAGGTGGACGAGCTCCGGTGGGTCACCGCTGAGGCGGCCAGGGAGCTCCTGACGTATGGCCACGACCGGGTGGTGCTGGACGCGGCGATCGCGTTCGACCGGCCCATCTACCTGGTGCGTCACGCCAAGGCGGGGGACCGGGAGGCCTGGACGGAGGACGACGATCTCCGGCCGCTGACGAAGAAAGGCAAGCAGCAGGCCGAAGGGCTGGTGGGGCTGTTGGAGGATCGCGACATCGATCGCGTGCTCTCCAGTCCATCGGTGCGCTGCGTGCAGACCGTCCGCCCGGTCGCCTTGGCGCGCAAGGTCGCGGTCGAAGAGGTCCCGGAGCTGGCCGAAGGCACGCCGGCGCGTGATGCGATCGAGCTGCTCCGCACCACCGGTGGCGGGGTGGTCGCCTCGAGCCACGGTGACGTGATCCCGGCGGTGGTGACATCACTGGCACGCCGCGGCGTGGAACTCATCGATGCGCCCGAATGGAAGAAGGGCTCGACCTGGGTGCTCGAGCGCGACGGCGGGCTCTTCACCACGGCCCGGTACCTGCCGCCTCCCGGTTCGTCGCCGGATTCCTCGGACTAGACGCCGGGGTCCGGACGCATGCCGGGGATCGGTCCCCGTGCCGAAGCCAGGCTGCCGGCCGACCCGAACCCGAGGCGTTCGTACATCGAGACGACCGCGGAAGCCTCTGGATCGGCCAACAGGAACACGTGGTTCGCGCCGGCGCGATGCGCTGCTCGCGCGATCGCGGCGGTGACGGCGCTCGCGAGCCCGCGACCCCGGAACGGGACGAAGGTGGCGATGTTGTCCACGTAGCCCACGTCCCCGATCACCACCAAGGCACCGAGGCTCTGCACCTTCCCGTCCTTGTCCACCACGCCGAACCACCGCTTGCCCGCGGGCGCGAGGACGTCGCGTTCCAGCGTGCGGAACTGTTCCAGCGCTTCGCCCGGCGCGGCGCCGAAGAGCACCAGGGAGTCGGCGATCGTATCCCAGAGGTCGCCGCGTCCCTCGAGCGGCTCCACGGCGACATCGGCAGGTGGTGGCGGTTCGCCGTCGAGGTCCATGACCAGGTCCCACCCCAGCCGGCCGCCCCGGCCGGACAGCTCCGACAACAGCGACGTGGTCTCGTCCGGATAGAACGTCACCACGTGCATCACGGGGGCGTTCGCCTCGCGAAGGGCGGGCAGGAGGTGATCCTCGACGTCGGCGAGGCGTAGGTCCGGAGCGGCGACATCGACCCGCGCGTAGTTGGCGTCCCAGATCATGGGGAATCGAGCGTCGGTGACCACGGCCCCCCACCACACCGGTTCCACCGACCCGAACCACTCGTCGAGCGCGCGCCAGAACCGGGGCACGTGGTCGGGGAGCGCGGTCATCGCCAGGAGTCTAGCGACGACCATCCGTTAGGCTCCGACCATGGTGGAAGGGGTCGTGTTCCGGGACGGCGTCCGCACGGATGAACGCGCGGCGATCGACGGGGTCCCCGCGCTGGCGAAGCAGCCCGGCGTGTTCGTCTGGATCGATGTCGAGGACCCGACGGAGGCCACCCTCGGGGCGCTCGCCGGGGAGTTCAGGCTGCATCCCCTGGTCGTGGAGGACGCTCGCCACCGCCGGCAACGGCCGAAGGTGGAGCTGTTCAGCGACTACGTGTTCGTGGTGCTGCGGGCGGCCGCCGTCGACGACGGCGATCGCAGCATGGTGGCCGACCTCGCCGAGACCGAGATCCACGCGTTCGCCGGTGACGGGTTCCTGGTGACCCTCCGATTCTCGCCCTGTTTCGACATGGATCAGACGGTGCGTCGATGGGAGGGCCAGCCGGAGCTGTTGGCGCAGGGTGCCGGCTTCCCCTTGTACGTGCTGTTCGACGAGGTGGTGGACGGCTACCTCAGTGCGATCGAGCGCTTCGAAGAGATGGTCGACGATCTCGAGGATGACATCTTCGCCAAGGAGGACGGGCAAGGGGAGAGCCCGCAGATCCGTGAACGGCTGTTCCATCTGAAGCGCGAGACGGTGCGGCTC
>JBKPMF010000056.1:0-3838 GCA_046732015.1 Actinomycetota bacterium | reverse complement strand
CGTCGTCGGCTGCGGTCGTCGATGCGAACGCCTTCCCGACGCGCTGGCCGATCAAGCACGTGGTGTTCCTGATCAAGGAGAACCGGACCTTCGACAACCTGTTCGGCACGTTCCCGGGTGCGCGCGGCGTCTCGTTCGGATACGACCACGGCGTTCGGCGGCCGCTGACCCGCGGCACCGACCAGGCGACGCACGAGGACATCCCGCATTGCTACGAGTGCGCGCTGGCGGCGTGGAACCACGGCGCGATGGACGGGTTCAACCAGAGTGAACCGGCGGATCGGTGGGCCTACACGCAGCTCCACAAGGACCAGCTGCCCAACTACTGGGAGTGGGCCTCGCACAACGCGCTGTTCGACAATTTCTTCGCCAGCGCGCAAGGACCGTCGTTCCCGAACCACCTGTACTCGATCGCCGCGCAGTCCGGCGGCGCGCACGACAACCCGCGTCGCAAGCCCGGGCTCGGTTCCCTCACGTTCGGGTGTGACGCGCCCGACGAACAGCTCGTGGAGGTCGTCGACTCCGAGGGGGTGACGAAGATGGTGAGACCGTGCTTCGACTTCCTCACGGAGGGCGACCTGCTGAACCGGGCGAAGATCCCCTGGGCCTACTACGCGGCCCAGGAGGACCAGAAGGGCTACATCTGGTCGGCGTACAGCGCGATCCGTCGCTACCGCGAGCATCCGAAGCGCTGGCAGCAGCACATCTTCCCCGTGGACCGCGTCGTGAAGGACATCCGGGCGGACTCGCTGCCGCCCGTCACGTGGATCACGCCGAAGTTCGAGCTCAGTGAACATCCCGAATACAACTTCTGTCACGGCGAGAACTGGTCCACCAAGGTGATCAACGCGATCATGCAGAGCGATCACTGGAAGGACACGGCGATCTTCGTGACCTGGGACGACTACGGGGGCTTCTACGACCACATGCCGCCGCCACAGGTGGACGACTTCGGTTTCGGGATCCGTGTGCCCATGATCGTGCTTAGCCCGTACGCCGTGGACGGCGAGGTCTCGCACGAGCTCGGGGAGTTCTCGAGCGTGCTGCGGTTCATCGAGGACAACTGGGGCCTTACGAAGCTCACCCATCGCGACCGGGAGGCCACGCCCATGATGTCGGCGTTCGACTTCACCCAGGCGCCGCGCGCGCCCGAACCGTTGCCGATGCGGGACGACTGCAAAGGTCCCGTCTACTTCGAGCCGTGATCGAACCCACGATCCGCCTGATCCGAACGGGCGACCTGGGTCCCGATGAGGTCGCCTCGCTGCGGGCGCTCTTCGACGCCGCCTGGTCGAACAAGGACGGAGCATTCTCCGAGGACGACTGGATCAGCGCGTCGGGTGGCACGCACGTGGTGGCATCGATCGATGGCCGTATCGTCTCGCACGCCTCGGTCGTCGACCGCGTCCTCGAGACCGGCGACCTCGCCCTGCGTACCGGCTACGTCGAAGCGGTTGCGACGTGGCCCGAACACCAAGGCGCCGGACATGCCACGAGGGTGATGCGCGCCGTCGGGACGTTCCTCGAGGGCTACGAGCTCGGCGCGCTCGACACGGGCATCCCCGCGTTCTACGAACGTCTTGAGTGGGAGCGCTGGCGGGGACCTACGGCCGTCCGCACCGAGCGTGGGGTCATCCGGACCCCGGAAGAGGACGGCCTCGTGATGGTGCGCACGACGCCCTTGACGCCCGAAGGCCTCGATCTCGCGGCCGCGATCAGCTGCGACTGGCGCCCCGGCGACGTCTGGTGACCTGCACGAACACCACGGAACCGTGACAGGCGGGTGCTAGCCTCGACCGCGATGACAGCCGACCCCGATCCCATGGTTCCCGGCGAGGATCCGCAGGGCGATCTGCTGCGCGAGATGTACTGGGCGCGGGAGACCGCGGCGCGTGGACGCATGGATACCTCCGAGGTTCGCGACCGCCTCCACGATCTCGCCGCGCAGCTGCGCACCGACGAGACGATGGTGATCCCGATGGGGGAGGGCAACCTCGCTTCTCCCTCGCGGTGGCGTCGCCAGATCAAGTACCGCATGTGGCGGGTGATGCGACCCGCGACCTGGCGGTACGACCGCCTGATCGCCGACCACGCCGAGCTCACCACCAGCCTCGCCGAGAAGGTCATGGTCCTCGAGGCCGAGGTCGATCGGCTGAAAACCGAGCTCGACGCCGAACGCGGCGGGAACGATATCGAGGCCACCCGCCCCGACCGCACGACCGGGGAGCCGTCAGCGTGAGGGTCGCCGTCCTGCATCCCCAGACCGCGTTCGTGCGCGGTGGTGCCGAAACGCACGCCGAGTCACTGGTGAAGGCGTTGCAGGCCGCGGGCCACGATGCCGACCTGGTGCAGATCGCCGGCAAGTGGTACCCGCCCAGTCAGCTGGCGCACCAGATGGCGGTGTGGCGCAGCTTCGACATCACCGAGTCGAACGGCCTGAAGGTCGATGCGGTGATCGGTCTGAAGTTCCCGGCCTACCTCGCGCAGCACGAGCGCAAGGTGGTGTGGCTGATCCACCAGCACCGCACCGCGTACGAGCTGTGGGATCACGCCGACTACGCCGACCTGAAGCGTCAAGACGACGGCGCCGCGGTGCGGGACATGGTGTGGGAGGCCGACCGCGTGGCCCTCGGAGAGGCCAAGCGCGTCTTCACCAACTCCTCCAACGTGAAGGATCGCCTGTGGAACTCGCTGCGGATCCCGGCCGAGACGCTGTATCACCCCTCGGGCGTGAGCGAACGTCTCCTGGACCGCGAACCCGGCCCGTACGGCGAGCACATCCTGTTCCCCAGCCGGATGGAGTCGTTGAAACGGCAGTCGCTCGTGATCGACGCCATGAAGCACGTGAAGTCGTCGGTGCAGCTCGTGCTCGTGGGCCGTGGACCCGACGAGCCGCAGCTCCGTGAACAGGTGGAGCGCCTGGGCGTCGGCGATCGCGTCACCTTCGAGATCGGGGTCAGCGACGAACGCCTCGAACAGCTCTACCTGTCTGCGCTCGGCGTGTACTTCGGTCCCTTCGACGAGGACTACGGCTACGTCACGCTGGAAGGCATGGCGGCCGAGCGACCGGTCGTCACGCTCACCGACAGCGGCGGTCCGCTCGAATTCGTGCGGGACGACGAGACCGGGGTCGTCGCCCAGCCCGAACCCAGGGCGATCGCCGAGGCCTTCGACCGGCTGCATCGCGACCGGGAGGCCGCCGCCAGGTTGGGCAAGGCCGGCAACGCGTTGATCCGGGCCGAGGTGCCGCGCTGGCCGGACGTCGTGGCCCGGCTCCTGGACTGATGGGCGCCAGGGCGAAAGCCGCAGGCGTGTCGCGCCGCCTCCGAGGTCCCAAGGCCGTCCACGTCGAGCACGGGACCGGGCCGGGCTCGTCCGGGGAACTGGTCTTCTGCGGACCGGTGCCTCCGGCGCCCACGGGCATCGCCACCTACGATCGAGCGGTCCTGGACGGGCTGGAGCGGATCGGGTTCAACGAGCGTCACCGCATGGACGTGCTGTGGCCGATCGAACCGAGAGACGCGATCAGGTTCCCCGGCTATCACCTCGGCATCTTCCAGCTCGGCAACAACGTGGAGTTCCACCTGGAGATCTACCGTGCCGCGTTCCTCACCAGCGCGTTGATCGTGCTGCACGACCTCGCGCTCGACGACTTCGTACGCGGGTTGAAGACGGCCGGGGATCCCCTGGGGTTCATGGCGGCGCGCGAGGCCGGGCGGCTGCGCGGGAACATCACCTCGCCCGACGTGATCCGCAACGAACCGTTGCGCGAACCGTGGGCCGCCCACGTCGCCCGACGTGCGCGAGGGATCATCGTGCATTCGGCGTTCTGCAAGAC
>JBKPMF010000055.1:0-13911 GCA_046732015.1 Actinomycetota bacterium | reverse complement strand
GTTCGAACCCGCCATCGATGATCGTGTCGTTGCGGTCCATGCCGCGGATCGTCACGAAGGGCGTCGTGACGGTCACCGATTCCTCGTAGACCCCCGGGGCGATCAGCACGAGACCTCCCGGCTCGGCCTCGTCCACGGCCTTCTGGATCGTCGGTGCGTCCTTGGGCACCCGCACGGTGCCGGCGAACCCGGTCGGTACCGGTTCCCGCCCAGGCCCGACCCCATCGGCGGCGCCGGGCAGCGACACGTCGCCTACCAGGACGGTGGCGGCCATCCCCACCCCGGGATCGCCGTGATAACGGCAGAAGTACGAGTAGACGCCTGGCTCATCGAACGTCTTCGAGAACTCGGCGCCGGGGACGAGGTTGCCCGAGGACCACGAACCGTTGTCGGCGTCCACCGTGTGGTCGCTGCGCCCGTCCATCGTCCACTCGACGGACTGGCCGGGGTCGATGCGGACCACCGCGGGGCCGAAGACATTGTCGATCGCGTGGACGGTGGCGCCGTAGTCCTCGGCGTGGGCGGCCGGTGGCGACACGGCCAGAGCCGCCAGCGCCCCGGCGAACACGAGGGCGATGTGGCGACGGTGTGGCATCGCGCCGCACCCTAGCACCCCCTCGCCTCCGGCAAGCCCGTGGCGGTACGCTCGAAGGCATGCCGCCCGAACGCCTCTCCAGCCTCGACGCCAGCTTCCTCTACCTGGAACGTCCGTCGATGCACATGCACGTCGCGGGCATCTCCATGCTCGACCCTCGCCCCGACGGTCCGCTGTCCTACGACGACGTGCAGCGGGTCGTCGAAGCGCGACTGCACCTCGCGCCCCGCCTGCGACAGCGGGTGCTGCGTGTGCCCGGCGATTTCGCGCGGCCGTTGTGGGTCGACGACGATCACTTCGACCTCGATTTCCACCTGCGTCGTTCGGCGATCCCGTCGCCCGGGGGCCGGTTCCAGTTGGAACGAGCGGTGGGACGCGTGCTCTCACGTCCCCTCGATCCGGCCAAGCCGTTGTGGGAGCTCTACGTCTTCGAGGGCCTCGCGCACCAGCGCACGGCGGTGCTGTTGAAGATGCACCATGCGCTCGCCGACGGTATCTCCGGGATGCTGATCGCCTCGGCCCTGTTCGATCTGTCGCCCGATACCGGCCTGGGCAGTCCGCCGAAGACGCCGTGGATCCCCGAGCACCCTCCCAGCCGACAGGACCTGGTTCGCGACGCCGTGCAGGACATGGTGCTGCACCCGCTCGAAGCGATCGGGCAAGCGGTGGGTGCACCCCAGCGGACCCTCGCCGATGTCGCCCAGACCTGGGCGGGTGTTCGCGACGTGATCGGCATGGGCTCGCCGCCGGCCGGACCTTTCGACACCGAGATCGGACCCGCTCGCCGGTTCGCGATCGCCGAGACCCCGTTCGAGCGGCTCCGAGAGGTCAAGAACGTGCTCGGCGGCACGATCAACGACGTCGTGCTCAGCGCGGTCGCGGGCGGTCTGCATGAACTCCTCGACGCGCGCGGTGAACCCACGAAGGGCCGAACGCTCCGCGTGATGGTGCCGGTCTCGGTCCGCTCCAAGGCGGAGGAAGGCGATGTCGGCAACCGGGTGGCTCCCGCGTTCGTCGATGTTCCGGTGGGCGCGATGAGTCCCCGGACGCGCCTGCGGCGTGTCCGTTCGTTCACGGATCAACTCAAGGAATCGTCGATGGCGGTGAGCGCCGATTCGATCATCGGGTTGGGCGCCTACTCGCCGCCCGCGCTCCATGCCATGGCGGCGCGGCTCGTGTCTCGTGGCCGATGGTTCAACCTGGTGGTGTCCAACGTCCCGGCGCCGCAGACCCCCTTGTACCTGGCGGGCGCACCGCTGGTGGCCAGCTACCCCGCGATGCCGCTCGGGGAGAAGTGCGGCCTGTCGATCGCCTGCACAAGCCTCGCCGGCACGATGGCGTTCGGCCTGACGGGGGACTGGGATTCCACGCCGGACATCGACATCCTGGCCCGCGGCATCGAGACCTCGATCGACGAACTCGAGAAGGCGACCGCCTCGGTCACGCCACGCCGGCGCTCACCGCGGCTCCGCTAGTCCAGGGCCTCGGCGTACCAGTCGGCCACCTCGGCGAGCCACCGTCCGGGCGCCTCCATCTGCGGCAGGTGGCCCAGGTCGGGGAAGATCCGGCCGCGCCAGGCAGGATGCGTGCGCAAGGCGGCCTCGGCGAACGCGACCGGCACGAGCCGATCCCGGCGCCCGTGCATCACGAGCACAGGGCACCCGATGGCGTCCATCGCCCGTTTCGCGATGTCGGGCCGCTTGCCCAGGCGACGCATCGATCGCCAGGCGTCGAGGAACGCCGGCCCCACGTCGGGATCCTTCGCGCGTTCCTCGACGAGCGCCACGCTGGCCTCGGTGACCTCGGGCGGGATCGTCGACGGATCGGCGGTGCACATGCGGTAGCCCATGCGCACGAGTCGCGCGGCGCTCAGGTGCCGCAGACGCGCCTCCACCACGCGGTCGCCCACCGCCGGGATGTCATAGGCGGCGAAGCCGGTGATCACCAGCGGGTGCGGCCATCCACCGCGGGCCCACGGATAGACCGATCCTGTGAGCACCAATCCGCCGACCGAGTCGGGCTCCACCGCGGCGTGCAACATCGCGGTCGCCCCACCCATGGAGTTCCCGCCCAAGATCACCGTCCCGGTCGCCTGCCGTTGGATGAATCGCGACAGCGCCCGTCGTTGGTCCATGAGCCCGGACCCGCGACCCGCCCTGGGCGAGCGTCCGAACCCGGGGAGATCCAGCGCGAGCACCCGGCCCAGGCCCGAGAGGCCCGGACCTACCTGTGACCAGTTGAGGCTCGAACCCCCCAGTCCGTGGACCAACACGAACGTCGTCGTGGGCGGTCCCTCCCATTCCAGGAACGAGATGGGACCGTCCAGGTCGACGCTCTGTCGCTCAGGCAGCGTGATGGTCACGCCGGCCAGGCTACCGATGCCACACGCGAACGCGGCCGCTCAGGCTCCCCGCGTGAACCATGATCCTCCCGGCCCGATGTAGTTCACGCCCTCGCTCCAGATCACCACGTTCGTCCCCGAAGGCGTGACGTCGATGTCGAAGTAGTCGCCGTAGGGGAAGGCGTAGCCCGCCGCCGTCTTGTAAGGAGCGCCGCTGGTGGCGTCCGACAGGCGCACCTGCGTGCTCCAGGTCGCGCCGCCGTCGGTGGTTCGCCGGTACCACGTGTTGTAGGCCGTGGCGCCGTTCCGGTTGTCCTGCCAGGCCACCCGGAAGTCGTTCGCGGCGGGTCCGGCTTCGATCACCGGGAAGCCGGCGTCTCCGGTGTTCTGCCCGATCTCGGTCCGAGCGCTCCACGTGACGCCCCCGTCCGTGGACGTCTTGATGTAGAGGTCCTTGGGCGCCGCGGACGTGGTGTTCAGCGTGTACGCGACCATCAGCTTGCCGGCGGCGTCCGCCCCGATCCCCGCCTGCGATGCGAAGAAGTCCGGTGAGCACGAAGGAACGCTGCAGGGAGGCTGTTGTTCGCTGGTGTCGACGAAGGTGGTGGTCCAGCTCGTGCCGCCGTTCGTCGAACGGATCACGGCGAGCTTCACCTGACCGGTCGCACTCTGGTTCTCGGCGCTCTCGCTGAAGAAGACGTTCCCGTTCGGCGCGACGACGCCACCCTCGGCGAACCAGTACAGCGAGTCGGTGTTCGTCTTGACCCGCGCGTTGAAGGACGTGCCGCCGTTGTGCGAGACGCTCATGTACGAGTCGCTGGCGTTCCACGCGATGTAGACGTCCTGGCCGCTGGGCGAGATCGCCAGGATGGGCTTGTCGCTGAAGGACAGGCCCTTTCCTCGCACGCTCAGCGGGGTGCTCCAGGTCACCCCGTGGTCGAGGGACTTGGAGAACACGACGCCGGGGTTGTAGTCGTTCAGCCATGCCGCGTAGACGGTGCCGTTCGTCGAGACGGCGAGCTGTGGGTCGTTCTGCGCTTTCACGTTCTTGCACGAGCAGATGTACCGGTCCGGACCCCAGGTGACGCCCCCGTCGCTGGAGCTCCGAACGATGATCGCGGGGTCCGGGCACTGCTGGCAGGCCTTGGGGCCTCCGTAGCGCGTGGTGGCCTGGTAGACCCAGTTGCCCACCGGATCCGCGGCGATCGCCGGCTCCCAATCGTTGGCGGTGGTGCTCCACACCTGCTCGGCCTGCCACCCGGGCGCCGGCGCGCTCGCCACGTTGTGTACCCGGGCCACCCCGGCTTCGGGGCGGAGTTCCTCGGCCTGCTCCTCAGCCTCTTCCCGAGCGGACTCGTCTCCGCGCGGCTCCACCTCGGTCCCTTCCGAGCTTGACGTGGGCGCCGATGTGTGGCGGGACGCCACGACGGCGACGGTGCCGACGGTCAGGACCACGAGGACGGCTACCAGCGCTGCGATGAGACGACGAGACATGCCTACTCCTTCATCCCTCGAGCGTGGCGGGCGACACGCTTCGGCGAACCGCGATGTCTGGATGCTGGCCTCGGAGAGGGATGCGGTCAAGTCGGTGTTCCTGAACCGTGTTCAGTTGCCGGGCAGTGGGAACCGCCGAACGGGTCTCGGCGAACGTTTGACGAGACGCGGTTCCGGGGAAGCATCCCTGGCCCGGAAACGTTGGAACCGTCAGGAACCACGCCAGGATCGACCTGGGAGACCGGAGGTGGATCGGACGCTCGCCGTTCGCACTGCACGAACCCGCCGTTCGACAAGGCTCTTCACAAGACCTTCACAGGTCGTGAGCTTTACAAACGCGCAGGAGACCCCTTACCATGCAGTTGAGCGGCTGCCAAGGCGTTTTTTCCGCACGCCCCGACCCCGGGCGGCCCTTGTACCAGTACCAGAGAGACCAGAGGACCCGAGTTCCCGAGGACCTGTGACGTCGCGTCCTGCGACCGACGGCCTCGAGGAGGAGAGTGATACGAAGTGCCGGAGCCAGCGCGTCCCCTAGGGACCGACGACGCCGACGATCTGCGCCTGTACCTCGAGGCGGCAGCGCGTGAACCGCTGCTGACCAAGGAGGAAGAGGTCGAACTCGCCATGACGATCGAGGCGGGCAAGGAGGGCGAAGAGCGCCTCCGCGCCGGCCGTCTGCGGTCTGAGAAGAGCATCGCCAAGGCGCGCCGCGAGGTGCGGGAGGCCGAAGCTGCCCGCCAGCGGTTCATCATGGCCAACCTTCGACTGGTGGTGTCCGTGGCCCGCAAGTACCAGGGCCAGGGCCTGCCACTGCTCGACCTGATCCAGGAAGGCAACATCGGGCTGATGCGCGCCGTCGAGCTCTTCGACTGGCGTCGCGGGTTCAAGTTCTCCACGTACGCCACGTGGTGGATCCGCCAGGGCATCACCCGGGCGATCGCGGACCGTTCGCGCTCGATCCGCCTGCCTGTCCACATCCACGACCGACTGCGCAAGCTCAACCGCACGCGGTTCCAGTTCGCGCAGTCGATGGGTCGCGAGCCCAGCCGCGAGGAGCTGGCCAAGGCGCTCGACACCACGGTCGAGGAGATCGACGACCTCACCGAGATGGGTCGCCGCGAACCGCTGTCCCTGCAGTCGCCCGTGGGCGAGGACACCGAGCTCGGTGACCTGATCGAGGAGGTCGACTCCGACGCCGCGTTCAACGAGGTAGAGGACGCCCTGCTCCGCGAGGAGATCGGTGGCGCCGTCGACCGGGTGCTGGACGAGCGCGAGCGTCACGTCGTGGCGCTTCGCTACGGCCTGGAGAACGGCCAGCCGCTCAGCCTGCGAGAGACCGGCAAGGTGCTGGGTCTGTCCGGCGAGCGGGTTCGCCTGATCGAGCGCGAGGCGCTGCGGAAGCTGCGCGACTCGAACCTGATCACGGCGGTGGCCCTGGGCTGAGGCCCGAACCACCGAGGCATCACGCGAGGACCGGCCTTCGGGCCGGTCCTTCGTGCGTTCGGGGGTACCATGCGAGCCGTGTCCGACCCCCGGCTGATCGAGACGATCCGCGCATCGGTGATCGGCGAGGACGAAGCGATCGCCACGCCCTTCGGGCTCCGTCGGGTCACGTACGCCGACTACACGGCCTCAGGGCGGTCCCTGTCGTTCATCGAGGACGTCATCAGAGACACCGTCCTGCCGCTGTACGCCAACACCCATACCGAATCGAGCGGCACGGGACTGCAGACCACCAGGTTCCGTGAGGATGCCCGAGCCATCATCGGCGAGGCCGTCCATGCCGACCCCGACGAGCACGTCGTCCTCTTCTGCGGGTCGGGTTCGACCGGAGCGCTGCATACCCTGATCGATTGCCTCGAGCTCCGGATACCGTCGGGCCTCGACGACCGGTTCGATCTGCGAGCGAGGATCCCGGAAGCCGAACGGCCGGTCGTGTTCATCGGCCCGTACGAGCACCATTCGAACGAACTGCCTTGGCGGGAATCGATCGCCGACCTCGTCACGGTTCCCGAAGACCACGACGGGCGGATCGATCTCGCCGTGCTGGAGGAGGCGTTGGAACGCCACGCCCACAGGCCGATGAAGATCGGGAGCTTCTCGGCCGCCTCGAACGTGACCGGGATCCTCAGCGATGTCCCGGAGATCTCGAGGTTGCTCCACCGTCACGGCGCCATGTCGTGCTGGGACTACGCTGCCGCGGCCCCGTACGTGCAGATCGACATGACGCCTGCAGATGGTGACGATCTCGCAGCGCTGGATGCGATCGTCCTGTCGCCGCACAAGTTCGTCGGCGGACCGGGGACGCCGGGCATCCTGGTCGCCCGCCGGGACCTGTTCCACAATCGTGTACCCAGCGTGCCCGGCGGCGGGACGGTCGCCTACGTCAACCCGTCCGAGCATCGCTACCTCGAGGACATCGAGCACCGTGAGGAAGGGGGCACCCCCGCGATCGTGGAGTCGATCCGAGCGGGACTGGTCTTCCAGTTGAAGGAGGCGGTGGGGGTCGAGACGATCCGCGAGCGCGAGGAGTCCTTCACGCACCGCGCCATGCATCGATGGGAGGCGAACCCCGCGATCGAGATCTTGGGCAGCCACGATCTGCCCCGGCTCTCGATCGTCTCGTTCGTGGTGCGTCACGAGGCCCGGTACCTCCATCACAACTTCGTGGTGGCCGTCCTCAACGATCTGCTCGGGATCCAGGCGCGTGGCGGCTGCTCGTGTGCTGGGCCGTACGGCCACCGGCTGCTGGGGATCGACCTGGACACCTCGCACGCGTTCGAACGGGAGATCGCGCGCGGATGTGAGGGCATCAAGCCCGGCTGGGTGCGCGTGAACTTCAACTACTTCCTGACAGAGGCCGAGTTCGGATTCGTGCTCGACGCCGTGGATCTGGTGGCCACGGAGGGGTGGAAGCTGTTGCCGCGATATCGGTTCGACGCCGTGACGGGACGGTGGCATCACCGTGACGGCCAGCCCGAGCCGCCGATGAGCCTGCGGGACATCCGGTACGACGACGGCACGCCGCGGTTCGCGAGCCATCGCCATCATGAGGCCGCCGCGAGGCTGGGGGACTACCTCGACGAGGCGCGCGTCATGCTGTCGCGGCCGGCATCGATCCGGCAGAGCGATGCCGAGGACGTCGAGGGGGCAGGTGAGGACTTCGCCGGCCTCCGGTGGTTCTGGCTCCCCGATGAGGTGGTAGCCGAGCCCGGCTGAGGAGCTCAACTCACGGGGCGCCGGTGTTCCCGTCGTCCGCGGTGCGTGCACGTGCCACCGCTAGCAAGGCCACCTGCGTCATGACGTCGTGGATCTCGCCGGAGGCCACCATGTCGAGCGCGTCCGTGAACGACATCCAACGGACCTGCAGCGCCTCAGTCGGGTCGGGCGAGGCCTGACCTTCCGTCAGGTCGGAGGCGACGAACATCACGCCTTCCTCGTCGGTGACCGAGTTCGACAGCGTGAACCGGGTCAGCTCGCGCCAGGATCTGGCGGCGTACCCGGTTTCCTCGGCGAGCTCGCGTCGGGCTCCTTCGAGCGGATCCTCATCGAGAGGGCTCCCGCCCTCCGGGATCTCCCATGAGTATCGGTCCAGCGTGTACCGGTACTGGCCCACCAACAGGACGCGGTCGTCGGCGTCGATCGCGACCACGCCGACGGCGCGGCTCCGGAAATGGACCACGCCGTAGATCCCCGGGTCACCGTTCGGCCGCGTCACTTCGTCGTGCAGCACCTCGATCCACGGGTTCTCGTAGACCGTGGCACGCGAGCGACGGATCCACGGGTTGGACTCGTGGCCGGTCACGGGGGATCACCGGCGAGCTCGCGAGCGCGCAGGACCTGGCGTTCCAGGTCACGGCGGTACCGTTCACGGAACTCGGTGGGCGCCTCGCCGGGGGCGGGGATCATCGGGGCGCCGAAGACCATCGCCAGGCGGGGTCGTTGGACCATCGCCGCACGGATCAATCCGCCCTTCGGCCATATCGACTGCGTGCCCCAGATGCCGACCGGCACGACGGGGGTCGAGGTCGGGACGGCGACCCGCGTGAGGCCGGAGCGGATGCGCTGCAGTGGGCCTCGAGGGTCCTCGTTGACCTTGCCCTCGGGGAAGATCCCGACCACCCATCCGTCCTCGATCGCCCGGGTCGCGGCGTCCAGGGCTCCGGTGTCACCGGTGCCCCGACGGATCGGGATCTGCCGGGCCTGCCGCAGGATCCAGCCCGTGATCCCTGCGAACACCTCGCCGGCGATGAGGTTGTGGGTGGCACGCCGGCGATGCGCGCCGGTGATCGCCGAGACCGCGGGGCCGTCGATCACGCTGACGTGGTTCGGTGCCAGGATCACCGCGCCGGTCCTGGGCACGTGCTCCACGCCCTCGATCCGCACCCGGAACATCAGGCCGATGAGCGCACGGACCAGCGGAGCTCCCACCGCCCAGATCCAGTTCATCTCGCGCACGTCGCGGATGCTACCGGGCCGCGTCCTCGTCCACGATGACGACCGAGCGGATCACCTCGCCCGCCAGCATGCCTCGGAATGCCTCGGTGAGGTCCTCATCGGTGAGCGCGAGCTCGCGCGTCACCATCCCGTCGATGTCGAGCGAGCCGTCCTGATACCAGGCAGCCATCTGCGGGAAGTCCTCCGAGGGGATGGGGTCGCCACCGTCCGTGATCAGCAACGACGCCTTCTGCGCATACGCCGAACGCTCGGTGCCGTTCCAGTCCAGCGTGACCTCCGCCGGGATGGGGGGCACACCGATCGCCACGGCCGTGCCGCCATAGCCCACCATCGCGACCGCCTGGGCTACGCACTCCGGCCGGCCCACCGCCTCGAACGCGATGTCGACCCCGCCATCGGTCAACCCACGGACCGCCTCCACCGCGTCGGTGGCGTCGGCATCGACGAGGTCGGTGGCGCCGAACCGGACCGCCCACTCCAGCTTCGCCGGCGCGACGTCCACCGCGATCAGCCTCGTCGCGCCGGCGATCCTCGAGCCCTGGAGCGCCGACAGACCGATGCCGCCGAGGCCGATGACGGCCACGCTGGCACCCGGCCACACTCCGGCCGTCTGGATCGCGGCGCCCACGCCGGTGGACACCCCGCACCCGAGCAGGCAGGCCCGCGACAACGGGATCCCTTCAGGCATCCGGATCACCTGGGGTTCGGTGACCACCGTATGGGTGGCGAGCGTCCCGCAGCACAAGACTCCGATGAGGGCCTCGTCGGCGCCGGACCGATGGATCCTCGGAGGCTGGGCCAGCTCGTGCCCGCACCGGCGGGGTCTGCTGAGCAGGCACTGGCGACACCGACCGCAGGGGATGGCCCACGACACGACGACGCGGTCGCCGGGCGTCACCGACGACACGCCGGGCCCGATCTCCTCCACGATGCCGGCTCCTTCGTGGCCGAGCAGCATCGGGAACGGCGTGCTTCCCCAGTTGCCGTTCTCGATCGCCCACAGGTCGGAGTGACACACCCCGCTGGCCGCGAGACGGATCAGCACCTCCCCGGCCTGTGGCGGGTCGATGTCGAGTGGTTCGACGTGGATCGAACCGTCCCGTCGGTCGACGACGGCTCCTCGTGCTGCTCGTGCCATCCACGTCCTCCTGTGTGCCGCGAGGTGGTCATGCTAGCGTCAGCCGCATGGACGTCCTTGCGCTGCGCGACCGTGCCGCCGCGCGCTTCGATGACTTCGTCGCCACGCTGGCGCAGATGGTGAACGTGGACTGCGGCTCGTATTCGCCCGCGGGCGTCAACGCGATCGCCGACCTGTGCGAGGCCCGGTTCGGCGACGGCGGATGGGACGTGGAGCGACGGCCCCATGAGCCGGCAGGCGGGGCAACACCCCTCGGCGACCTCCTGATCGGCACCCTCCGCGGTTCCGGCGGACCCCGGATCTTGCTGGTGGGACACATGGACACGGTGTTCGACGACGGCACCGCGGCGGCGCGGCCGTTCTCGATCGACGGCGACATCGCGCGCGGGCCGGGCGTGTCCGACATGAAGGGCGGCCTGCTGACGGGCTTCTTCGCCGTGGAGGTGCTGCAGGCCGCCGGGTTCGACGGGTTCGAACGCATCACCTACGTCTGCAACCCGGACGAGGAGATCGGATCACCGTTCAGCGGGCCGATCATCCAGGCGATGGCTCCGGAGTTCGACGCGGCGTTCGTCTTGGAAGGGGCGCGGGCGAACGGGGACATCGTGAGCGCACGCAAGGGCATCACCGACTACACGATCGACATCGTCGGACGCGCGGCCCACGCCGGCGTGGAACCGGAGAAAGGGCGCAACGCGCTCCTCCAGGCCGCCCACACGATCATCGCCCTGCAGGGTCTCAACGGACGCTGGCCCGGCGTCACGGTGAACGTGGGGGTCGCCAAGGGCGGGACGCGGACGAACGTGGTGCCGGAACGGTGCACGCTGCAGGTCGACCTCCGTTCGCCGGAGCTGGAAACGCTGGAGGCGGCCGAAGCCGAGATCGCGCGCATCTGCGCCGACACGGTGGTCCCCGATCTGCAGGTCGAGGTGCACGGCGACGGCTGGCACCGGCCAATGGAGAAGAAAGAAGGTGGCGCTCGGCTCGCTGAGCTCGCGATCGAGGTCGCGGCCGAGCTCGGGTTCGAGCTCCGCGACGCTGCCACCGGTGGCGCGTCCGATGCGAACACAACGAGTGCGGCCGGCACCCCGACGATCGATGGACTGGGTCCGATCGGCGGCGACGATCACGCGCCCGCGGAATGGCTCGACCTGTCCAGCGTGGTTCCGCGGATCGCGCTGCTCGCAGGGGTCGTGGCTCGGCTATGAACAGCGACGCGACCGGCGAGGGATTGTTCGGCCCGGAGTTCGACGTCTACCGGGCGCTGGTCGAGGGCATCCCGGCGATCCTCTACATCGACTCACTCGATGAATGGTCGACGAACTGGTACACGAGCCCGCAGGCCGAGCGACTCCTCGGGTTCACGGTCGAGGAATGGGGGACGACGCCCGACCTGTGGCTCCAGCGGATCCATCCGGAGGACCGCGATCGGGTCAAGGACGAGAACGACCGGTCGAACGAGTCCCGCGAACCGTTCAAGTCCGAGTACCGCTTCATCACGAAGGACGGGCGAACGGTGTGGTTGCGCGACGAGGCCCTCGTGGTCTCCAACGGTGGCGAGCGGCCGTTCTGGCGCGGATTCATGCATGACATCACGGCCCAGAAGGAGGCCGAGGAGAAGCTCCGGTGGAGCCTCGAGGTGCTGCGGCGCACGATCCAGCAACGGCGCGAACTCGCGCTGCGCCTGGAGAGCGCCCAGGAGGAGGAGCGCCGCCGGATCGCCGCCGACATCCACGACGACCCGATCCAGGTGATGAGCGCCGTGGACCTGCGCATGGGCATGATGGTGGAGCGCGACGAACCGGTGGACCCCGCCCTCATCGCGACCCTGCAGGAGACGGTGCGGCAATCGATCGAACGGCTCCGGTCGTTGCTGTTCGAACTCCGTCCGGCGGCGCTCGACCGTGACGGGTTGGTGGCGGCCCTCACGCAGTACCTCCAGCACACCTCGAAGGAGACGGGGTGGACGTTCGAGATCGTGGATCGTCTCGAGTTCGAGCCCGATCCCGAACTCCGGGCCACGCTCTACCGCACGGCGCAGGAGGCGGTGGCCAACGCTCGGAAGCATTCGTCCGCCTCACGCGTGGTGGTCACGGTGATCACGGAGGGTGACGGCATCACGATCCGGGTCTCCGACGACGGCAGTGGCTTCGACACCGGCCGGCTGGACGAGCCCCGGCCCGGGCACCTGGGGCTGGTGACCATGGTGGAGCGCGCCGAGTTGATGGGTGGCTGGTGCCGCGTCTCCAGCGTGCCCTCGGAGGGCACGACCGTGGAGTGCTGGCTCCCGTCCGACGCGACCGCCTCGGACCTGCGCCCCGGTCGCTCCGCCTGAGCTCGAGGGCCGCTCAGGCCCCGACGGTGGCCACCGCGCGCGTGCCCACGGCCAGGCCGGTCTCCGGGTCGAAGAAGTGGAACCGGCTGGGGTCGAGCGACAGGCGCACCCGGCCGCCCGGCCTCGCCGAGGTCCGCGAGTCGACCCGGGCGCAGAACCGGCACCGTTCCTGGGTGTCGGCGATCAAAGGGATCGTGTCGGCGTCGCCTTCGTCACTCGCCGCCGCGATCGTGTCCTCGGTGAGGACGGGAGGCGCGTCGATCGGGAAGATGACGTTCACCTCCGAACCGAGTTCTTCGGTGACCTCCGCCGTGACCTCGATCACGGGAAGGTCGTCGTTGCGCCACACGTCCATGTCCTGCAGATCGGACGGGCGGATGCCCAGGATCACGGAGCGTCCCTCGAACCCGGCCAGACCCGCATCGCTGCCGATCTCGATCCGCTGATCGGCGAACGTCAGGCTGGAGCCGTCGACCGTGGCCTCCACCAGGTTCATCGGGGGCGATCCGATGAACGCCGCGACGAACAGGTTCGCCGGATATCGGTAGAGGCGCTGGGGCGTGTCCACCTGCTGCAGGACGCCGTCCTTGAGCACGGCGACGCGGTGACCCAGCGTCATCGCCTCGACCTGGTCGTGCGTGACGTAGACCGTCGTGGTGCCGAGCCGTTCGTGCAGCCGAGAGAGCTCGGCACGCATCTGCACCCGCAGCTTCGCGTCCAGGTTCGACAGGGGCTCGTCCATGAGGAACGCGCGCGGCTCGCGCACCATGGCGCGGCCGATGGCGACGCGTTGGCGCTGGCCGCCCGAGAGCTCCGCGGGCTTGCGTTGCATCAGGGGATCGAGCCCGAGGATGCGGGCGGCGTCCTGCACGCGTTGCTGCTGCTCCGCCTTCGGCGTCTTGCGGAGCTTCAGGCCGAACCCCAGGTTCTGCTCGACGCTCATGTGCGGGTACAGGGCGTAGTTCTGGAACACCATCGCGATGTCGCGGTCCTTGGGCATCAGGTCGGTGACCTGGGTGTCGCCGATGAAGACCTCACCGGCGGTGACCTCCTCCAAACCGGCGAGGATCCGCAGGATCGTGGACTTCCCACACCCGGATGGTCCGACCAGCACCATGAACTCGCCGTCGCCGATCTCCAACGAGACGTCGTTGACGGCGATCACCTCGTTGCCGAAGACCTTGGAGACCTGATCGAGGACGATCTTCGCCATGGTGCGTCACTCCTTCTCTGCGCGGTGAGTGTGGGCGGCGAGCCGCTCATGGGTCAAGGCAGCGCGAGCTCGGACGTGCGCTGCTCGTGTGGCACCGACGCGATCCAACCCCAATTGGGCGGCCCCGATGACCGGAGGATCGCTGAGGACGGTGATCGTCGCCGCGGGGGCCACCTGGGCGACACCGTCGCGGATGCGCTCGAAGAAGGCCGCGTCCTCGTTGCGGAAGATCCCGCCGCCCAACACCACATCGACATCGAGCCGGGTCATGCGGAGCCGGCGGATCGCGGTGGTCGCCAGCGCCACGACCTCATCGGCCTGCCGGTCGATGATCGAG
>JBKPMF010000054.1:0-5151 GCA_046732015.1 Actinomycetota bacterium | reverse complement strand
GTCCTTGCGGAGCACGTGGAACGCGACCGGCACGGTGATGATGCCCCCGTCAGCGATGGCCTCGCGGGCCGCCGCCGGGTGGGTCTTCGCCCAGCGGGCGATCGGATCGACGCGCATGTTGTGCATGTCGTCGCGAGGGATCTTGCCCTTCGGGGCATCGACGACGCCCTTGTAGCTGATGCATTGCGCGTCCGAGAGCTGTCGCGCTCCCGCCGACGGCATCGCGACCAGGAACGCGGCCACGACCGCCAGAGCCGTGACCGCCGGTCGGATACGGATGGGGGGACGGGTCATGCCTGTGCTCCTTCCTGAGCGAGGGGCTAGCCTGAATCGAGGCTATGGCGACATAGGGCTCATCAGCTGGAAGTAGTTGCCGTCGGGGTCGGACAGAGTGGCGATCCACCCCGGATCCTCGCCCATCTGGTACGGCTCCTGCACCACGGTCGCTCCCGCCGCCTTCAACGTGTCGAACTCACCCTTCACGTCGGGCGTCTCGATATTCAAGAGCATCCTGCCCGGTTGCGGGTTCTTGCCGCTGACCTCGCTGTGCGGCCCCACGGTGATCCACCCGGTGCCCAACTGCCAGCCGGTGTAGCCGTCCATGTCGAACGCAGGCTCGCCGAAGAGCTTGCTGTAGTACTCGGTGAGTCCCTTCGGATCCTCGGACCCGATCAACACGCTGTTGAAGTTCATTCGCGTTTCCTCCCGTTGGGTCGGCGGTCGCTCGTGCTTGTTCCCGACCCATCCTGACGACAAACCGGCCGGCGCGCTGGCGCCGGCCGGTTCGTGCCAGGAATGCGTGGTTCAGTCGTCGCCGTGGCCCTGGTCGGAAGTCCCGTCGTCGCTGCCGTGACCCGAGGAGTCGTCGCCTCCACCGTGACCGGAGGAATCGTCGCTGCCGCCGTGTCCCGAGTTGGGACTGCGGTGGCCGTCGTCCTCGAACGCGTCGCCGTGCCCCTGATCGGCCGTGCCGTCGTCGTCGCCCGCGCCGGCCGTGCCGGGAGCGTCGCCGGGGCCCTGGTCCGCGGTGCCGTCGTCATCGCCGGCGCCGACCGTCCCGGGGGCGTCGCCGTGACCCTGATCGGCCGTGCCATCGTCATCGGCGGAGTTCGCCGAGGGGCTCGGGATGCCGACCGCCGGGACGGGTGACACCGTCGGCGAGGGTGTGCTCAACGTGCTCTGAGCCAGCGCAACCGCGCCGGCCGAGAGGGCGCCAGCCAGGGCGAGCGCACCGACGATGACGCCGATCTTCTTGATGCGAGCATCCATCTGGTTCCTCCTCCGTCCGTGGCTCCAGGGATCTCCTGCGGCCATGCACCAAGGTTAGGAAGCAAGGGGTTACGCCCCAGCCAGCCCAGCGGTAAGAGAACGGTAAGTTGGAGCCCGATGAGCAAAGCAGGGCTGACGAGCGCCGGGATCGTGTTGTGGCGACGGCGAGGGGGTGTCCTCGAAGTGCTGCTCGGTCACCCCGGGGGGCCGTTCTTCGCGAAGAAGGACGACTGGTCCGTGCTCAAAGGTGAGGTCGAGTCCGGCGAGGACCTCGAGGCGGTTGCGCGCCGGGAGTTCGAAGAAGAATCGGGCACGCCCATCGCCGAGGGCGCCGAGATGATCGAACTGGGCGAGATCCGGCAGAAGTCCGGCAAGGTGGTGGTGGCATGGGCCGTGGAGGGCGATCTCGACCCCGCGACCGCGGTGAGCAACACGTTCGAGCTGGAATGGCCGCCGCGGTCGGGACGGACCCAGGAGTTCCCCGAGATCGATCGCGTGGAGTGGTTCGCGCTCGAGGACGCACGAACGAAGATGCGCGCTGCCCAGGTGCCGTTCCTCGATCGCCTCGAGCGGGTAGTCGGCTAGTCGTCCTGAGGGCCGCGGCGGCGGGTTGATACCGGATCCGGTATCAACCACGTGCATCGGAACACTGAGCCCTTCCGTATCTCGGAATCGATATCGAACAGGGCGACGGACCGCTGAGTCCCCCATCGGCGGTCCCGCCGGAAGCACGCACCGAGCCTCGTGGCGCATACTCCGGATGCACACCGACCACGGAGGCCGCCGCATGAACCCACCTGCCGACGAGCGCGAGGCCAGGATCGAGCTGGCCGCGGCGTTCCGGATCGCCGTGATGTTCGACTTCCACGAGGGCATCGCCAACCACTTCTCGATGCTGATCCCCGGCCGTCAGGACCGATTCCTGATCAACCCGTTCGGGCTGCATTTCTCCGAGATCACGGCTTCGAGCCTCGCGGTCGTCGAGGTCGACGGCACGCCGGTCAGCGGCACGGCGCCGCCCACCGGCATCGGCATCCACGCTCCGATCCACCGCCTGTGCCCACAGGCCACCGTGGTGCTCCACACCCACCAGCCCTGGACCACCGCCCTCGCCACGCAGGAGGACCTGCACCTGGCGCCGATCAGCCAGACATCCCTGCAATTCACCGACCGCGTGGTCTATGACGAGCGCTACGAGGGCCTCGCCGACCTCGACGAAGGCGAACGCCTCGCGAAGGTCCTGGGCGAAGCCGAGGTCATGTTCCTGCGCCACCACGGGATCCTCGTGGCCGGCCGCGAGCTCGGCGCCGCGATCGACGACCTGTACATGCTCGAGAAGGCGGCGCAGCTGCAGGTGCTGGCGTCGGGCCTCGGCCCGCTCACTCCGATCGGCGACGAGACGATCGAGCGCACTCGGGATCAGTTCGCCGACGGCATGATCGAGTGGGGCCGGATGCACTGGGCCGCGCTGCTCCGCATGGTGGAGCGAACGCAGCCCGACTTCCGCGACTAACGACCGCGCGATCGGCCGGGCGTCCGCCCTACTCGAACGCTTCCTTGATGTCCTGCTCTGTCCTCGCGTCGGCCTCGGCACCTTGGCACGCGGGGTGGCCGCACTCGCACGTGTGCGAGTCGTGCCCGGTGATGCCGCCTGCGGCGGCCGCCTGATCGCGACAGTGATCGCTGCAGAAGTCCTCGCCGTCCGAGATCGTGCATCGGCAGGTTGCGTGTCCACAGTTCATGGGTTCCTCCAGGATCGCTCCGGGACCTACGGCGCCGAGGGCTTCTTCCGCTCCGGGCGGACGTGGTCTTCCTCGGACACGTTCCAGACCTCGTCGATGTTCTCCACGTTGAAGCCGTACTCGAACACCAACGTCCCGCCGTACGCCGCCCCGAACGCCACCAACGCGGCGGCCAGGCACGACAGCACGAGCCACACCGTCTGTGTCTGCGCTTCGTCGAAGTCGGGGATCCGCAGCAGCAGGTCCACGAGCGTGATCGCCGTGACGGTCAGCATCACCGTGGCGTGCCAGTTGATCGTTCGCCATACCTGCGTGTGCTTGGCCGTGCCGATCGGGCCGGACTTGCGGTCGCGCGGGATGCCCTTCCACCAGTCCATGAACCCGGTGAGCGCCGCGCCGAGGCTCACGATGAACCCCGCCACCATCACGAACGTCGCCGCCGCGAAGAAATCCTGCGCCTTCGGGTCGTCGCCCCCCGAGAAGAACGAGATCAGGTCGAAGATCGCCGCGAGCACATAGCAGACGATCGGGAAGTCGGTGAGCGGGGGATGGAACGGCTTGCCGGTGAACCCCCGGAGCCCCTGGGAACGGCGTCCTTTCAGGCTCAGCGTGGGACGGATCGAGAACAACCTCGCCATCTGCGCCTCCTCGTCTCGCGGTGACCGAGGGCGGGGACCCTCTGCGTTCTCCGAATCATGCCACGACGGCGGAGCGAGGTCGGCAGACGGCGTCGGTCCGCTGGGGGAGCCCGGAATCACGTGCTTGGCCGACTGACCTCGGCCGCCTGGGTATCTACGGTGGGCCCGGATCCGGGCCGTGAACCAGCCCGGAAGGAGTGCATACATGGACGCTGACCTCGTGCTGGAAGGCGGTGGGGTGAAAGGCATCGGGTTGGTCGGTGCCTTCTCCACCCTGGTCGACCACGACTACACGTTCCACCGGATCGCCGGGACGTCGGCCGGCGCGATCGTGGGTGCTCTGATCGCCGCCGGGATGCCGCCCGAGGATCTCCAGCGAGTGATGCGCACTGTCGACTACGGGCATTTCCAGGACGAGGGCTTCGTCGACCACCTGGGCTTGGTGGGCAAGGGCATCTCGATCCTGTTCGAGAAGGGGATCTACGAGGGGCGCTACCTCGTCGAGTGGCTGGACGCGATCTTGATGGATCTGGGCGCCCGCACGTTCGGCGATCTCCGCATCGAGGACCCGAACTCCTCGCTCCCACCGGAGCGGGCCTACAAGCTCGTCATCATGACCTCCGACGTCACCAGGGGCCGGCTGGTGCGGCTCCCCTGGGATTACCCCAGGTATGGGTTGGATCCGGACGAACAACTGGTGGCCGACGCCGTGCGCGCATCCATGTCGATCCCGTTCTTCTACGAGCCGCAGCGGTTCTACGGGCGCGACGACCAGGGCGAACGGGTCCGCTCGTTCATGGTCGACGGCGGGATGCTGTCGAACTTCCCGATCGAGGTCTTCGACCGGACGGACGGGCAGCCCCCACGGTGGCCCACCTTCGGGATCAAACTCTCGGCGAAGCCGTCCGTCCCTGAGCTGAACCGATTCGAGGTGAAGGGAGCGCTGGGGCTGGCGCGGGCGATGGTCGGGACCATGACGAACTTCCACGATCAGATGCACATCGACGATCCCTCGGTCCTGGCCCGGACGATGTTCGTCGACACCCGGCACGTGAAGGCCACCGACTTCGACATCGACGAACCGTCGCAGGACATGCTGTTCACGAACGGGGAGCGCGGCGCCGGCAAGTTCCTGTCGAGGTGGGACTTCGAGCGCTACGTCGCCGAGTTCCGCCGCGATACCACGATCGACCTCACTGCCGAGCAACCCCGGGTCGACGCGGGCTGAGGCCGACGCTTCCATCGGCTCTGGCTAGGCTGGGCCGATGGCATCCCGGATCGAGGACTACGGCCTGATCGGCGACCTGCAGACGGCTGCTCTGCTGGGTCGCGACGGCTCGATCGACTGGGCCTGTTTCCCTCGCTTCGATTCCGGCGCCTGCTTCTCGGCGCTCTTGGGTGGGCCCGATGACGGCCGCTGGCTGCTGGCGCCATCCGAACCCTTCCAGGTGATCAGCAGGCGCTACCGCCACGACACGCTGGTGCTGGAATCGGTCCTGGAG
>JBKPMF010000053.1:0-4578 GCA_046732015.1 Actinomycetota bacterium | reverse complement strand
GGTGGGTACACGACGCTGTGCGCGCTGACCTTCCACGACGGGTTCGCGGCCGGCACCAGCTACTACGGCATCAGCGACCTCGAGCCGTTCGCGACGGGTGAGACCCACAAGTTCGAGTCTCGGTACATGCACACGCTGGTCGGACCGTGGCCGGAGGCTCTCGACCTCTATCGGGCGCGCAGCCCCATCCACGCCGTGGACATGATCTCGACCCCGATGCTGGTCCTGCAGGGAGCCGAAGACGAGGTGGTGCCGCCGTCGCAAGCCGAGGTGATGGTGGACGCCTTGCGGGCCAAGGGGCTGCCGCATGCCTACCTCCTGTTCGAAGGAGAGCAGCACGGGTTCCGCAAGTCCGAGACCATCCAAGCGGCGCTCGAGGCGGAGCTGTCCTTCTACGCACAGATCCTCGGGTTCGAACCCGGCGACGCCATCCCGGCACTGACGATCGTCAACCTGGATCAGTGAGTCTGGATCGTTGAGGGGGTTCGCGGGAGGCCGGGACTGGCCCGGCCGCCCGCGCCGAAGAGGGGGCGCGTCCTCTCGGTGCACACAGCCTCCCGGCCCAGGATGAACACCGCGGGGACCGAGCGGAACCGACGGGCGAACGATCGGTTCATCGACCACGCCCGGGCTTCGTTGCGAGACAGCCCTCCCGCACGCGCTACTGCGTATACCGTGGTGATCGTTATCGATCGCATCGGGCTCAGATCGGCCTGGGATCACGGGGAGGGGTTTCACGCATGAAGGGACCTGCACGCTGGATCGCCTTGGTGACCATCCTGGGGGCGATCGCGGCATGTACCGGCAACGGCGGCGATACGGATCCCAGCCAGGGCGGTAGCGTGGAGCCCGCGAAGGGTGGAACCCTCCGGATAGGGGTATCGAGCGAACCCGCGTATGCCGCCATGGACCCCGCGAAGGAGTACTACTCGCTGTCCTGGGAGCAGATGCGGTGTTGCCTGCTCAGGACCCTCTACTCGACGAACGGCCAGTCCCTGGCCCAGGGCGGATTGGAGCTGCGCCCGGACCTGGCGGCTTCCCTCCCGGAGGTCTCCGAGGACGGCTTGACCTACACGTTCGCGATCAAGCGGGGCGTGAAGTTCGCACCCCCCTTCCAGAAAGAGGAGATCACGGCCGACGACTTCATCCGGGCCTTGGAGCGCGAGGCGATCCCGGCGGCCTCTTCCGGTGGGTATCCCTTCTACTACTCACCGATCGTGGGATTCGATGACTTCGGCGCCGGGAAGGCCAACGAGATCGCCGGCCTGAAGGCGATCGACGACTACACCCTCGAGATGACGCTGTCCGAGCTGACCGGAGACCTCGGTTGGCGCATGGCGATGCCCGCCACGGCGCCGATCCCACCGAACGGGAACGCTCCCTTGGGCGCGGCCGAGGGGCACAACGCGAACTACGGGCGGTTCATGGTCGCGTCGGGTCCCTACATGTTCGAAGGCAGCGAGGACCTGGACTTCTCCGTGCCGGCCGACGACCAGGAGCCCGTGGCCGGCTACATCCCCGGTCGTTCCATCACGATGGTCCGCAACCCTTCCTGGACCGCGGCCTCCGACGATCTCCGGGCCGCCTACGCCGACTCGATCGAGATCCAGATCGGTGGAGCCGTCGCGGACCTGTACGACAAGATCCTGACCGGCGACCTCGACTACGTGTTCGATCCGCCGGAAGCGGCGGCGTTGAAGCAGTACAGCACGGACCCGAGCCTCAAGGATCGACTGCATGTCAATCCCACGAGCGGGACGTCGTACGCGTCGATGAACCTGGGCGCGCCGCCCTTCGACGACATCTACGTGCGCAAAGCCATGAACTTCATCTGGGACAAGGCGGGCGGACGGCAATTGTCCGGCGGACCTCTCACCGGGGTCAACGCCGGGCACATCTTCCCCAATAATTTGCTGAACAACGTGCTCGCCGACTACAACCCCTACGCGACGCCGAACGACAGCGGCGACGTCGGGTTGGCGCAGGAACAGATGAAGCAGTCGAAGTACGACACGGATCAGGACGGGCTGTGCGATGCACCCGAGTGCGAGGACGTGCTCGCGATCTATGTCTCGGACAGCGCCACCGGTCGCAAGATCGCCGCGCTGACGCAGCAGAGCCTGGAGGAGATCGGGATCACGCTCGAATTGAAAGGGTTGTCCCAGACGCCGATGTATGCCAAGTGCAGCGACATGTTCCAGCAGGTACCGGTGTGTCTGCAGCTCTCGTGGGGCCAGGATTATCCCGACCCCTATACGTTCGGGCCTCCGTTGTTCGGCGGCTCTGCGTTCGGTGCGCTGTATCCCGGCTGTTGCAACTACGCAGGGGTGGGCGCCACGGAGGCCGAGATGACGGAGTGGGGCTACTCGGTCACGTCCGTGCCGAGCGTGGATGACCAGTTGAACGCCTGCAAGGCGCTGGCCGTCGGTGACGAGCGCACCCAGTGTTGGGCCGACCTCGACAGGTACCTGATGGAACAAGTCGTTCCGTGGGTGCCGAAGACCTTCCTCAACCAGGACGACATCGTGAGTGCTCGAGTGACGAGCTACTCATTCGATGAGTTCGGTGGCCTGGCGGCGCTCGACCGCTTGGCCGTGGAGGAAGCCGCGTAGGGCTCCCCGAGCTGGATCGGATGCGACGGGGAGAAGGCGACCGCTCCCCGTTCTGCGTGTGGTGGTTCGACGTGCGGGTGTCAGCCGCCGATCATCGACATGCTGCGCGCCGGCTGCTGGAAGTCCGGGTGGTTGATCCGGTGGCCCGACCACTTGCGCCACATCGCGTCGCGGATCAAGGCCTCGAGGTCGGCGTCGTCGGCACCCTCGCGCATCGGCCCGCGCAGGTCGGTCTCGTCGAGCGCGAACAAGCAGTTGCGGAACTGTCCCTCGGCGGTCAGGCGCATGCGGTTGCACGAGTCGCAGAACGGCTCGGTGACGCTGGGGATCACGCCGATGCCGCCGGGTGCACCGTCGGCGAAGCGGAACGAGGTGGCCGGCTCGCCGTCGGGAGTGGTGGCGACCAGCGGGTAGGTCGCACCGATCCGTTCGAGCATCGTGGCGGCGGGGACCACCTTCTCGCGCTCCCAGGCGTGCTGGGCGTCGAGTGGCATGTACTCGATGAAGCGAACCTCGTAGCCGGTCTCGCGAGCCCAGCGGGCGAACCCGGTGACCTCGTCGTCGTTCGTGCCGCCGATCACGACGCAGTTGATCTTGATCGGGGTCAGCCCCGCGGCTTCCGCCGCCTGCAAACCCCGAAACACCTTCTCCAGGGCATCACGTCGGGTCATCTCGGCGAACCGATGGCGCAGGAGCGAGTCGCAGGAGACCGTGGCGCGATCGACGCCGGCACGCGCGAGTGGCTCGGCCAACGTGTCCAGGAGCACGCCGTTGGTGGTGATGGAGATGTCGAGCTCGGGCCCCACGCTTCGGAACATGCCCACGAGGGTGGGAAGGTCGGCTCGCACGGTCGGCTCACCCCCCGTCACCTTGATCGAATCGACCCCGAGCGAGACGAAGAGCGAGAGCAGCCTCGTGAGTTCTTCGAACGTGAGGATCTCGCTCTTCGGGAGCCACGCGAGCCCTTCGGCCGGCATGCAGTAGGTACACCGGAAGTTGCAGCGGTCGGTGACGGAGATCCGTAGATCCGAGGCGACGCGCCCGAACGTGTCGATCAGTGGCCCCGCTGCGGGAGCCGTGCCGTCGTCGGAACCGTGAGGAAGCGTGGTCATGGTGGACCGCCAGCGTACCTTCGTTCTGAGGAAGGGATGTCACGGGTCGCCGGGAGCCCCGGCCGGCAGCATCCGCGCCAGGGTGGCCAGCGCGTCATCGATCGCCGTGCCTGGTTCGACCCCACCGGCCGTGGCCCGCCCCACCGCCGCCCCCACCAGGAAGGTGGTCAGCGGTGTGTCCTTGCGCTCCACACGGTGCGCAACGTCGCGGGACGCGTCGAGCAGGCGCTCGGATTCCTCCTCGCTCAGCGGTGGGACGCCCAACGCCGATGCCAAGGTATCGGTCCACGTGCTCATGTCGTGCCTCCTCGTCGTCAGTTCCTCGCGCGGGTCGCCCCGCGCCGGGGATGCGAGGATGGTGCCATGGACCAACGGCCTCGCGCAGCCGTCGTGACGATCTCCGACGGTGTGACCCACGGCACCCGTGAGGATGCCTCGGGCGATCTCGCGTCCGAACTGGTGGCTGCCGCCGGGTTCGAGGTCGCGGAGCGGGTCGTGATCCCCGACGAACGTGACCGGATCGAGGACACCATCCGGACGCTCGCCGCGATGCACGCCGTGGTGATCACCACCGGGGGGACCGGGTTCGGCCCCCGTGACGTCACGCCGGAGGCCACCCGTGCCGTGCTGGACCGCGAGGCCCCGGGACTGGCCGAGCTGATGCGCGAGGCGGGACGAGCGCACACCGCGATGGCGGCGCTCTCCCGGGGCGTTGCCGGCACCGTCGGCTCTGCCTTGGTGGTGAACCTGCCCGGTTCGCCCGACGCGGTGCGCGAGGCGTTGGAGGTCGTGCTGCCGCTCGTCCCCCACGCGATCGGGCTGATGCAGGGCGACACCGGGGCCCATCCCACCGG
>JBKPMF010000052.1:0-6943 GCA_046732015.1 Actinomycetota bacterium | reverse complement strand
GTGCGGAGCCTGGGGCACGATCGAAGAGGTTGCGGGGGCCTCTCCGGACGGGCATGGCTCGACCCCGGTCCCGCTCCGTCGCGAAGCCGGGCTGTCCCCCGACGCCCGGGTGAGCACCGGACTGGGCGATCTCGATCGGGTCCTGGGCGGCGGGCTCGTGCCCGGGTCGGTCACGCTCCTCGCGGGCGAACCGGGGATCGGCAAGTCGACGCTGCTGCTCCAGCTCCTCGCGGGGGTCGCCGCCGCCGGTCATCCGTGTCTCCTGGTCTCCGGCGAGGAATCCCACGCCCAGGTTGCCGGTCGCACCCGTCGGTTGGGGATCGACGGCGACCAGATCACGTTCGCCCCCGGTCGCGACCTCGCGTCGGTCCTGTCCACGGCCACCGAGGCGGGTCCGTTCCTGCTCGCGGTGGACTCGATCCAGTCGCTGCGCGACACCTCCGGCTCACAGGTACCCGGTGGGGTCTCGCAGGTGCGGACATGCGCCGACGCACTGGTAGGGCTGGCCAAGACGCTCGACATCGCGGTGGTCATGACCGGCCACGTCACCAAGGACGGCGATCTCGCCGGGCCACGTGCCCTGGAGCACGCCGTCGACGTCGTGCTGTCGTTCGACGGTGACCCACGATCCGGGCTCCGGGTGGTCAGCGGGGGCAAGAACCGGTTCGGCGCCGAAGGGGAGAGCGCGTGGTTCGAGATGGGGGCCGGCGGTCTCGCGCCGATCGATCCCACGGCCTTCCTGGTCTCCGGCCTGGTCGCCGGCCAGCAGGTTCCCGGCGCCGCCGTCGGGGTACCCCTGGCTGGCCGCCGCGCCCTCGCGGTCGAGGTGCAGGCCCTGGTGGGCAGCACCGAGGGCCCGGCCCGGCGCCAAGCCACCGGTCTCGATGCACGACGGTTCCAGCTGGTGGCGGCCGTGCTCGACCGTTCCACCGGGATCCGGCTCGGACGCGCCGAGCTCTTCGGCGCGTCCTCGGGTGGCATCAGGGTTGAGGACCCCGCCTGCGACCTCGCCGTGGCGGCGGCGCTGGCATCGGCATCGACCGGCAGGCCTGCTCCCGAAAGGTCCGTCTTCATCGGGGAGGTCTCTCTCACGGGCCAGGTGCGCCCCGTGGTCGGTATGCGCCAGCGGTTCGCCGCTGCCCGGGCAGCGGGATGTAGCCACGTGTTCGCGCCACCCAGCGACGAAGCATCCGACGGTCTTCAGGTCGTGCCGGTCCGCTCGGTTGCCGAGGCCGTGCGCTGGTCACGCGCGTAGCGATCGCCCTGGGAGAAGCGGACGACCGGCGTGGCGCCCTCGGATCGAGGGGCGCTTCGAGCCGAGGACGACCGTCGCCGGCCGCCGCGTTGGTTCGCGAGTCGGAGTTCCCTCGCGGGATCATGGGATACGCGAACCTCGCCTTTATGCGCCCGGGCCGTGGCCGTGTCAAACCACGGGACGCGCACGGCGGGGCGTGGGACTGGACGGAGGTTCTGATGGGCCCCCAAGGCCGTTCTTCGGGCGAGAACGAGGGCACAGATACGCCGTTCGCCCTAGGTCTTCGACGGTCGATCAAGCGACGAATACTGCCTCTGACCTGCGGTGATGGGTTGCGTCGCAAGACCCTCTCATGCTACCCTTTGACTAGTCAGCCAGGCCCCTGTTTCCACCGATCTGGGAGGTTCCGTGTTCCGTAAGGGCGACACCGTAGTGCATCCGGAGCATGGAGCCGCAGTGATCGAGGAGCTGCGGGAGAAGGAGTTCCTGGGCGAGAAGCGTACGTACCTGGTGCTGCGCGTCGCCTACGGCGACCTCACCCTGATGATCCCCACCGATTCCACCGAGCAGGTCGGGCTCCGGTCGGTCGTCAGCAAGGCCGAGGTCAAGAAGGTGCTCAAGGTCCTGACCGAGGACGAGTCCTCGATGGCCGCCAACTGGAGTCGTCGTTTCAAGAACAACATGGAGAAGCTCCATTCCGGCGACCCGTATCAGGTGGCCGAGGTGCTGAGGAACCTGTCCATCCGTGACCGCGAGAAGGGCCTGTCGGCCGGCGAGAAACGGATGATCACGAAGGCACGACAGATCCTCATCTCGGAGCTGTCGCACGCCACGGGCAAGTCCGAGGACGACGCCGAGATCATGATCGACGAGGTCCTGGACGGCGCCCACGGCGTCAAGGTCGTCGCGCAGGCCTGATCGTTCGTCGCTCCTGAGTTCTCCACCAAGGCATCCCATCCCTACAGGCACCCGGCCTGGGCGCCGATGACCACGGCGTAGGGCTCGTTCGGCCTGCCCGCGGCCGGATCTGCCGTCGGATGCGATGGAAGCGGGGATCGAGTGTCCGAGCGCGAACCGGATCCGAACCGAAGCGGCGCCGTCCGAGGGCGCGTGGTCGAAGGTGTCCGGCTCATCTTCATCGCCCTGTTCGGCACGGGGGGGTTCCTGGCCGGCGGCACCTTCGCCAGCGAGAGCACCAGCCTCGCCTTGCTCTGCATCTTCCTGGGCGCCGCGGTCGGGTTCGTGATCGGCGGGGTAGCCGGGCGCCTGACCCTTCGCGCGGTGAGTGGTCTGGAGCAGGAGCTGCGACGCAAGCCCGCGCCGCAACTCGCCGGCGGGGTCGTGGGCTTCATCATCAGCCTGGTCGTCGCGGCGTTGCTCATGGTCCCGCTGTTGTTCGTCCCCGACGCCGCGGCGTGGCCGGCGATCGTGTTCGTCTACCTCGTGTGTGGGTCCCTGGGCTTCCGTCTGGGTGAAGCGAAGTACGAGGACATCTTCGGGCTGGTCGGCATGAAGCCGAGGGCGTCGGTCTCGGGCAGGGGGGACCTGCACGTGCTCGACACCAGCGCGTTGATCGACGGACGGGTGGCCGATCTCGTGGCCACCGGGTTCGTGAGCGGCACGGTCTTGCTGCACGATGGCGTGCTGCGAGAGCTCCAGGCGGTGAGCGATTCCTCGGATCCGAACCGTCGCCAGCGCGGACGGCGAGGCCTCGACGTCCTCGTGGAGCTCCAGAAGGCCCCCACGGTGCAGTTCCAGCTGGTGGAGGAAGCCGGGGTGCTCGACGTCGACGCCGCATTGGTTCGGCTGGCCCGCGAACGAGGGGCGACGCTGATCACGGTCGATCACAACATGGCGAAGGTGGCCGAAGCCCTCCGGGTGCCAGTGGCGCAGATCAACGCGCTGGCATCGAAGTTCCGCGTGCCGTATTCGGCGGGGGACGAGATCTCGGTGCGGTTGGTGAAGGAGGGCCGCGAACACGGCCAGGCGGTGGGCTACCTCGACGACGGCACGATGGTCGTCGTGGAGAAGGCCGTCGACGAGATCGGGTCCAGCGCCGACATCAAGGTCACGAACGTGATCCAGACGACCACCGGCCGCATGGTCTTCGGCGTGTTGGCCCCCGAAGGCGAGTCCGTGTCGGCCTCCTAGCTGCATCCTCCTCGTCGCCTCCCCCAGCAGCCTGCGCTTCGGCGGGGACCGGGACGTCTCTGGCATGCTTCGGGCATGGAACCCGACCCCCTCGGCGCCGTTGCGATCGTGCTGGCCGCCGGCGCGGGCAGGCGCCTGGGTGCGGTCGACCAGCCGAAAGCGTTCCTGCCGATCGGGGGCAGGCCGATGCTGACGGTGGCCGCCACCGCCGCGGCCGCATCGGTGTCGGTCCGCTCGTTGGTCGTGGTGGCGCCCGCAGGCTGGGAGGACTATGCGCAGGGGTGTGTGGAGTTCTGCGGCCGGCCGGCGGTGGTGGTGACCGGCGGGGACTCGCGGCAAGCATCGGTGCGTGCCGCGTTGGCCGTGATCGATGACGCCCCGGTGGTCGCGGTGCACGATGCGGCCAGACCGTTCGCCGCGCCTGATCTGTTCACCGCCGTGATCGACGCGATCGATGAGGCGACGATCGGCGTCATCCCCGTCGTTCCGGTCACGGACACCGTCAAGCGGGTGCTCGACGGGGTGGTCGTCGGCACGGTCGACCGGGAGGAACTCGCGTTGGCACAGACGCCTCAGGCGTTCGCGACCGAGGCGCTCCGATCCGCCCACGACCGCGCCGTGGAGGCAGGGCTCACGCTCACCGACGACGCCGCGGTGCTGGAGTTGGCCGGTCACCAGGTCCGGGCGGTGCCCGGCGACCCGATGAACACGAAGATCACCACCCTCTTCGATCTCGCACTGGCTGAAGCCCGGATGGGTGGCGGGGATGGCTGAGACGCCACGCGTGGGGATCGGGTTCGACGTCCATCCGTGGGCGGAAGGGAGACCGTTGATGCTGGGTGGCATCCGGTTCGAAGGTGTCGACGGCCTCAGCGGGCATTCGGACGGCGACGCGGTGTGTCACGCGCTGGCCGACGCCCTGCTGGGAGCAGCCGCGCTCGGTGATGTCGGGGAGCACTTCCCCGAATCCGATCCCGCACTCGAAGGGATCGCCGGGCTCGATCTGCTGGCACGCACGCTCGCCCGCGTCGCGGAAGCGGGCTTCGCAGCAGCATCCTGCGACCTCACGGTGATCGGCGAGCGGCCCTCGATCGCGCCGAGGCGGTCCGAGATGCGCTCGGCGCTCGCGGAGGCCCTCGGTCTCGGGGTCGATGCCGTGTCGGTGAAGGCCACCCGTCCCGAGGGGCTCGGGTTGCACGGCGACGGTGTCGGCTGCCTGGCGATCGCCCTGCTCGAACCGGTCACGGGGTCCCGATGAGCCGCGAACGCGACCGGGCGCACCGACGACGGACGCGACCGCCCGAGCCTGGATCGGTCGTGGGCGGCCGGCGCGCGGTCACGGAGGCGATCCGTGCGGGACGGGCGACCGAGGTCCTGGTGGTGTCCTCACCGAAGGTGACCCAGGGGATGCGCTCGCTCCTCGAGGCGGCGGAACGAGCTGGGGTGCGGGTCACGGTAACCCCGCGCGCCAGGCTCGACGGCATGGCGGCCGACCATCAGGGGGTGGTGGCCCGGATCGATGCCCCCGACCAGGAGGAGGGCTCGGGCGCCCTCACGGAGCGAGAGGTCGCAACCTACCCCTTCGCCGAGGACGCCATCGTCGTCGTGCTGGATGGCATCACCGATCCCCAGAACCTGGGTGCGGCCGCGCGTTCGGCCGAAGCGGCGGGTGCCGCCATGCTGATCACCCGGACCAAGCGCGCCGCCGATGTCACCGAGAGCGCCGTTCGAGCGTCGGCCGGGGCGCTGCTGCATCTGCCGCATGCCCGTGTCGCCAACATCGCTCGCGCCCTCGACCGGCTGCAGGACGCCGGGTTCTGGGTCGTCGGTCTGGCCGGCGACGCCGCGGCGTCGATCTACGACGAGCCCGCACCCGAGGGCAAGGTGGCGCTCGTCGTGGGCAGCGAAGGTGAAGGGATGTCGAGGTTGGTCCGTGAGCGGTGCGACATCCTGGTTCGACTGCCGATGCACGGGCGCGTGGGCTCGTTGAACGCGTCGGCGTCCCTAGCCGCGGTCCTGTACGGCGGCGTTTTGCCCGCGAGGGAGACTACGGTTCCGACCGCCGATAGCCGATGACCTATCCGAAGGATCCGCACGCCGCGGATCGAAGGAACGGTCATGGACGAGTCGCTACCGCCACCGCCCCACGCCGGTTACGAAGACTGGGCCGATCGCGTTCCCCCGGGAACCGATCCGAGCACTGCTCCTCGACGTCGAGGAGCAGTGACCGCCGCGGGTGTGTTGCTCCTGGTGTCCGCGGGCTTCTCATTCCTGGGCGCGCTGATCCTGCTGACCTCGGGAGCCACGCCCACGGTGACCGGACTGGGGTCGGCTCGGGCCTTCGCCGCCGTCCTCGCGATCGTCGGAGGGTTGCATCTGCTGGCCGGCGTCCTGGTCCTGGCCCGATCGAACGGCGGACGCATCCTCGCGATCGTGCTGGCCTCGCTGAACGCGGTTGGGGCGTTGTCCCAGCTCCGTTCTGCGACGGGGTTCGTGTCGCTCGCGATCAGCGGCTTCGTCGTGTACGCACTCATCACGAACGGCGATGCGTTCAGGCGACGGACACGGCGATAGACTCGCTCCCGCCCGGCCGGCGTGGCGCAGCCCGGTAGCGCAAGCGATTTGTAATCGCTAGGTCGTCGGTTCGAATCCGACCGCCGGCTCTGACGTTCAGCCTCCACCATACGCCCGACGCTCGAAGCCTCCTTCGGCCCTATACGGCCCAGCCGTCCGAAATGCCGATGGTTCCGGCATATCAACGCGGGCCTGGCGTTGGATCGAGGGGGATGGAAGGATGCCGGCTCAAGCCTGCCGCCGAGCACAGCGTGCGACCACCGTGGGATTGCCGACACGGCGAAGGCGTGTCCACGAAGAGGCAGGCGCCGCCGCGGTCGAATTCGCGATCGTGGCGTCGCTGTTCTTCATGCTGGTCTTCGCCATCATCGACTTCGGTTTCGGGTTCCACACTTGGAACGGCACCGCGCATGCCGCTCGTGAAGGTGCGCGTCTCGCGGCGGTCGATCCGGATCCCGCGGCGATCGAGAGTCGCGTTCGCCAGGCGGCGGGGTTCCTCGATCAGACCAAGATGACGGTGACCGTCCAATGCAGCAGGAATGGGGGCGGCTTCTCCGCCTGTCCCACGTCGGCTTCCTCGTGGGCTGAGGGCGACTACGTGCGGGTCATCGTGGACTACCGGTACCCGTACTTCACGCCACTGCCCGGTTTCGTCGGACTCGGGAATGACTTGAACCTGCATTCGCAGTCTGAGGTCCGATTCGAGGGGGCATAGCCGTGAACAGGATCCTGCGACGGGTGCACGCCCGGGCGAACGACGAGTCCGGCGCCATCATCGTGATGGCGATGTTCCTGATGGTGGTGCTATTCGGTGCGGTCGCGTTCACGATCGACCTGTCCCGGCTCTTCCACGAACGTCAGGTGTTGCAGAACGCGGTGGACTTCGGCGCACTCGCAGGTGCGCAGGAGCTGCCGGCGCAGGGTTCCACGCAGGGCGCGATCGCGGCCGCGAAGGCCCTGCAG
>JBKPMF010000051.1:0-5699 GCA_046732015.1 Actinomycetota bacterium | reverse complement strand
GAATCCTGGGCGCGAGCCTTCACGCCGGCGAAGGTCGACAGGCTCATCAGGAGGAGGACGGCGAGTATCGCCACCACCACCATGAGCTCGACCAGCGTGAACCCGTCCTCACGGGCCGCCAGCGCCTTCATCTTCTGCAGCATCCGAGTGCCTCCGTCGGCGACGATGTGCGTCGGAGGAGGTATCGGCCGGAAGGTGACCCTGCCTTAGCGGGTCATGGAAGGTCCGACGCTGCCCCGCAAGGGCGGTCGGAGGTCCTACTCCAGATAGTCGCGCAGTTTCTGCGAACGGCTGGGGTGGCGGAGCTTCGAAAGCGTCTTGGATTCGATCTGGCGGATCCGCTCACGCGTGACGCCGAACTCGCGTCCCACCTCTTCGAGGGTGCGTGGGTGGCCGTCGACCAGCCCGAACCGGAGCTGGATGACCTTCTTCTCGCGCTCGCTCAGGGTGTGCAGCACGCTCTCGAGCTGCTCCTGCAACAGGATGAAGCTGGCGGCGTCCACCGGCACGACGGCGTCGGAGTCCTCGATGAAGTCGCCGAGGTGGGAATCCTCTTCCTCCCCGATCGGCGTTTCGAGGCTGACCGGCTCCTGAGAGACCTTCTGGATCTCGCGCACCTTCTCGGCGCTGATGCCCATGACCTTGCCGATCTCGTCGGGCGTGGGCTCGCGGCCCAGGTCCTGCAGCAGTTGACGCTGGACGCGCACGAGCTTGTTGATGGTCTCGACCATGTGCACGGGGATGCGGATCGTGCGTGCCTGGTCGGCGATCGCCCGTGTGATGGCCTGACGGATCCACCAGGTGGCGTAAGTGGAGAACTTGAACCCCTTGGCGTAGTCGAACTTCTCCACGGCGCGGATCAGGCCCAGGTTGCCTTCCTGGATCAGGTCGAGGAACAACATGCCGCGACCCACGTAGCGCTTCGCGATCGAGACCACCAGGCGCAGGTTTGCTTCGATCAGCTTGCGCTTGGCGAGCTGGCCGTCGCGCTCGACGCGGTGGAGCCAGGCCAGCATCTCGTCGTCGGTCTTGGGGCGGAAGCTCTTCGCGATCTTCTCGCGGCCGATGCCCTCGACCTTGCCGAAGGCCGTGAGCTGGTGGTCGCGGATCTCCCAGACCTTCTCGACGCAGTGCTTGACGGCTTTGGGCTCGGGCTTCTCGTCCTCGCGCAGGATGGCCTGGAGCGAGGTGGAAAGCTCGCCGGCCTCGATGCGGCGCGCCAGGTCGATCTCCTGGGCGGCGTTGAGGAGGGGGACCTTGCCGATCTCCTTGAGGTACATCCGCACCGGATCGTTGGTGGGGGCCTTCAGCAGGTCGACCTCGATGCGCACCTGGGTGGCGGCGTCGGTCTCCTCGCCGGGGACCTCGATGACCTCGATGCCCTCGTTCGACAGGTGGTCCTGGACCTGGGTCAGGAACTCTTCGACCTGTTCGGGGGTGAAGTCGTCGACCGGGACGGTCTCGAGCAGGTCCTCGGAGGTGACGAAGCCACGCTCCCGCCCTTTGGCGGTGATGGTCTCTTTGACCTCGTCCAGGCTCGCGATCTCACGGGCCGGAACGCTCAACGGATCTCCTCGGGGGTTCGCTGCACGACGCCCCAGTGTACGGAACGGAACGCCCCACCGACCCTTCCATCCCGAATCACCAGCTAGACCACGCTGCGGGTGCTCTGCCGGAGGCGGCGGAGCTCGCCGTCCACCTGGACCAGCTCGCTGAACAACTCGTCGTAGGCCGGGTCGGTGGTGGGATTGAGCTTCTGCAGCTGCATGCGCATGGCGTCGCTCTTGGCCTTGAGCACGAACTCCTGCAGCCGGGACCAGACCGATGCGGCGTAGCCGGGCTCGCCTTCGGAATCCAGCGGCTCGACCGCCAGGGAGGAGACGAGGGCCGCGAGCTTCTCGTCGTCCCCGCCAGCGACGACGGCGACGTCGCCCTGCGCGTCCTGCAAGGCGGCGACCGCCCGCCGCGCGCTTGCGGAACGGAAGTACTCGTCGGTGAGTTGCGGGCCATACGTGTCGTAGACCTCGCGATCGCGGACCAGCAGCTTCAACATCTCGCGCTCGAGCTTGTCGCGAGCGGACATGCGTTTGGGCGATTCCACGACGACCGCGGCGGGCCGGCCCTTGGCCGTGGCATCGAGCGACTGGCGAACCGACGACTCGGTGACACCGGCCAGGTCGGCCACCAGGTGGGCGTACTCGCTCCGGCGGACGGGATCGGTGAGCTTGCTGAGGATGGGCATGGCGTCGGCGACGGCCTGCGACTGTCCCTCGACCGAGGACAGATCGACGCGGCCGATCATGCGGCGCAGCATGTACTCGATCAGCGGCCTGGCGGTCTTGGCCGCTTCCTTCACGGCCTCGGCGCCGTGCTTGGCGACGAAGTCGGCCGGGTCCAGGCCCTGTGGGATGATCATCACCATCGCCTGCACCGAGGGGAACTGCTCCTGGAAAGCGAACGCCCGCTCGGCGGCGCGTGCACCCGCCTCATCGGAGTCGAAGGCGAGGATGGCGCGCTGGGCGAACCGGCTGAGCTGTCGGAAGTGTCCCTCCCCCAGCGCCGTGCCGCAGGTGGCGACCGCGTTCTCGATCCCGGCCTGCACCAGCCCGATCACGTCCGTATAGCCCTCGACCACGAAGACCTCGCCCTCGCGCGCCACGGCCTGGCGCGCGCGATGGAGGTTGTACAGCACCTCGTGCTTCTTGTAGATCGGGGTCTCGGCGGTATTGAGGTACTTGGCCTGCTCACTCGCTCGCTGATCGGTGGGCAGGATGCGCGCCCCGAACCCGATGCCCCGCCCCTGCAGGTCGTGGATGGGGAAGGTCACCCGGGCGCGGAACCGGTCGCGAACCTGGCCGTCGTCGCCGCGCGTGGCCAGCCCCGCCTCGAGCAGGATCTCGGGGCTAAGGTCACGCGACTGGCTGAGCCGGCGCAGCAGGAAGTCGCGATAGCCGGGCGCGAACCCGACCCCGAAGGTCTGGAGCGACTCGGCCGAGATGCCGCGCTCGGCGACGTAGGTGCGCGCATCGGCGGCTTCCTTGCCGTCGGCGAGCATTTGGGTGAACAGCTCAGCGGCCTGCTCGTTGGCTCGGTACAGCGCGTGCTTGCGGGCGGCGTTGCGTCGCGCCTCCGGCGAATCGCCTTCGTACCGGAGCTGCACCCCGGCCTGCTGGGCCAGACGCTCCACCGCCTCCACGTAGCTGAGGTGCTCCAGCTCGCGGATGAACCGGATCGCGTCACCGCCGTTCCCGCATCCGTGGCAGTAGTAGAGCTGCTTGGACGGCGAGATGCCGAACGAGGGCGTCTTCTCCTGGTGGAAGGGACACAGGCCGACGAAGCGATCGGCGCCCGCCTTCTTCAGGGTGAGGTACTGCGCGGCGAGGGCGACCATATCGGTGCGCGCTTTGACCGCTTCGATGTCGTCGTCTCGGATGCGTCCGGCCACGGGCCCGGCGGCCTCCTTTGCCGTTCTTGGCTACAGGTCTCGTTCCAACAGCCAGCCCCGGGGAAGGAAGAGCCGTTCGTACGTGCGGAGCGCGTACCGGTCCGTCATGCCCGAGATGTGGTCGGCCACGCGGGTCGGCAGGTCGCCCGAGACCTGATGGTACTCGGGGGGCAGCTCCTCGGGGTGATCCAGGTAATGGCGGAACAGATCTCGGATCAGCTTCACGGCCTTCTCGTGCTCGCTGCGAGCGCTCTCGCGCACGTAGACCTCGGCGAACATGAAGTCGCGCAGGGCATCGAGCGCGGTGAAGACCGGCGGGGAGAGCCGGATGCGGTCCTGGTCCTCGCTGGTCACGACCAGGTCTCGCACCAAGGTGTCGATGCGCTGCGAATGCGTGTGCCCCAGCACATCGAGAGGACCGGTGGGGAGTTCGCCGGCCTCGAGCACCGCGGCGCGAAGGGCGTCGTCGATGTCGTGGTTGACGTAGGCGATGCGATCGGCGAACCGAACGATCTGGGCCTCGAGGGTGGAGGGCTCGGGCATGGACCACGGGTGGTGGACGATGCCGTCGCGCACCTCCCAGGTGAGGTTGAGGCCCGCACCGTCGTCCTCGAGGTGTTCGACGATGCGCAGACTCTGCTCGTTGTGCCGGAACGGCCGGCCCAGAAACGGGGTGAGCGCCTGCTCGCCCAGGTGTCCGAACGGGGTGTGCCCCAGGTCGTGGCCCAGGGCGATGGCCTCGGTGAGGTCCTCGTTGAGCCGCAGGGCTCGGGCCGCGGTCCGGGCGATGTGCGAGACATCGAGCGTGTGGGTGAGACGCACCCGGTAGTGGTCGCCCTGGGGTGCCATGAACACCTGGGTCTTGTGCTTGAGCCGCCGGAACGCCTTGGAGTGGACGATGCGGTCACGGTCACGCTGGAAGACCGTGCGGATGTCGTCCTGGGGCTCATCGCGATCGCGGCCCTTGGTGGCGTCGGCGAAGACCGCCCGCGGCGACAGGACCTGGTGCTCGATCTGCTCGGTCCGCTCTCGGGGGGTGATACCGGGGGTGCTCACGCACCCATCGTAGCCGTGAGGGACGACAGGCCCGAGCCCGACTTCGCCCGTACTCCCTAGCATGGAATCCACGATGCGAACCACGATCACCCGACGTCGAACGATCCTGGCGGCCATCCTGGCCTCCGTCCTGCTGCTGGCGGCCTGTTCGAACGGCAGCGACGAGCCGACCGAGGCCGGTGGCTCGACGAGTACGTCCCCACCCTCGTCCTCCTCGTCGGAGGGCGGCGGAGGCCGCTACGACTACGGCGACACCGGTTCGGACTCGGGTGAGACGGGGTCGAACTCGGGCGGCAGCGACGACGTGGCGCTGAAGGTGTCCGTGGCCAACTATCAGTTCTCGCCCGCGACCGTGAAGGTCGACAGCGGCGACGCGATGGAGCTGACGAACACGAACCCGCAGACGCCGCACACCTTCACCGTGGACGGCGAGGACATCGACGTCAGCTTGGACCCGGGGTCCTCGACCACCGTGAGGATCGACCTGCCGCCCGGCACCTACCCGTTCGAGTGCACGTTCCACAGCTCGTTGGGGATGCGTGGAACCCTGAAGGTCAGCTAGCCGGCCGGTTCAGACGACGCCGGGCGCCGTTTCGGGACGCTCTTCGGTGATGCGCCGGACCTCGATCGCCATGGCGACCTCTTCGCTGATCGCCCGGCAGAGCATGACCGCGGCCACCACCTTGCCCTGGTTATCGCGAGCGGGCTGACCGTTCACCGACAGGATGACGTCATGGTCGCGGCCGGGAGGCTTCATGCGGATCAACATGCTGTTGAGGACCTCTCCCTGCAGGACCCGCGACTCGGGCAGTTCCTCCGGTTCGAGCTGCTGGCCGCCGAACGTGCGCACCCGGCACCGGAAGGCGATCTCCTCGATCGTGGTGCCGGGCCGGACCGACGTGAGGTCGGCGAAAGCCTTGTTGGCGTAGAGGACCCGACCATCGGTGCTGACCGCCTCGGCGCCGTCGGGGATCGCCTCGAGGATCGGTTCGACGTCGGAGGCCGGCGCCAGACCCATCCGCTGGAGGTATTCGCGATACGCGTTGGTGCTCCCCAGGGCCATCCGGTACTCGTCCAGGTTGGCCTTCAGGACCTGTTCGGTCTTCATCACGGACTCTTCGGTCTTGATGAGGGCTTCCTCGGTCTTCGCGCTGCTGGCGGTGATCTCCTGGGTGGCGTCCTCCAGACGGGTGAGAGC
>JBKPMF010000050.1:0-21040 GCA_046732015.1 Actinomycetota bacterium | reverse complement strand
TGAGGGGCCTCCTTCTCGTCTTCGGCTGCTCTCTCGGCTACATCTTCCGCTGCTTGGCGATCAATCGTCGCCGGCCCAGACGTCGGCGGCGGTCTTCAACAACAGGTAGGACGAGGTGGCGCCGGGATCCTGATGCCCGGCGCTGCGCTCTCCCAGGTAGCTGGCGCGACCCTTGCGCGCCACCAGCGGGATCGTGTCCTTCATCCCCTGTTCGCCCGCTTCGGCCGAACGCCGGAGCGCCGCGGGCAGCTCCGCTCCGTCGGCGACGGCCGCCGCGAACGCGTCACGGGCGGGGATCAGGGTGTCGAGCATCGTCTTGTCGCCCGCTTCGGCCTTGCCCCGGGCCTGGACACCCGTGACGGCGGCCTCCAACGCCGCCTGCCAATCGGGCGCCGCGAGCTCGTCCTTGCCGGCCGTGGCCACGCCCAGCTGCAGGAACAGCGTGCCGTACAACGGCCCACCGGCACCGCCGACCGTGGAGACCAGGGTCATCCCCACGGTCTTGAACATGGCGCCGATGTCGTCGCCGGAAGGCGCCGCGTCGAGCTTGCCGAGGACGGCCTGCATGCCGCGGTCCATGTTGATGCCGTGGTCGGCATCGCCGATGGCCGAGTCGAGTTCGGTGAGGTAGGCCTTCTGGTCCGCGATCACTTCAGCGAAGGTCTTGACCCATCGGACGACGTCTTCGTACGGCACGCTCATCGCATCTGCCCCCTCCCGAAGGCCGGCTCGTCGTGATCGATGTGGGTCAGGCTCCCCACCGCAGTCCGGCGGTCTTGACCGGGGCGTCCCAGAGTTTGGTGTAGTCGTCGTTCAGCTTCAGGAGCGTGATCGAGCAGCCGGCCATCTCGAGTGAGGTGATGTAGGAGCCGATCAGGTTCCGGGTGATCGTGATGCCACGACCCGCCAGGAACTTGTTCAACTCGTTGTAGACCACGTACAGCTCGATCAGCGGCGTGCCGCCCATGCCGTTGACGAAGGCCAGCACGTTGTCACCCTTGGAGAACGGCAGGTCCTCGACGACGGCGGTGGCCATCAGTTCCACGATCTCGGAGGCGGGCTTCATCTTCATGCGCTCGCGACCGGGTTCGCCGTGGATCCCGACACCCATCTCGATCTCGTCGTCGCCGAGCTCGAAGGTGGGGGTGCCGGCTGCGGGCACGGTGCACGACGTCAGCGCCATGCCCATGGAGCGGGCGTTCGCGTTGACCTCGCGGCAGATGTCTGCGACCTCCTTGAGCGGTCGCTGCTCTTCGGCCGCCGCCCCGGCGATCTTCTCCATGAGCACGGTGGCTCCCACGCCGCGACGCCCGGCCGTGTACAGGGAGTCCTGCACGGCGACATCGTCGTCGACCACGACCGCTTCGACCTCGGTGCCCTCGGAGCGACACAGCTCGGCCGCCATCTCGAAGTTCATCACGTCCCCGGTGTAGTTCTTGACGATGTGCACGACGCCGGCGCCGCCATCGACGGCCTTGGTGGCTGCTTCCATCTGGTCGGGCGTTGGGGAGGTGAACACCTCACCGGGACACGCGGCATCGAGCATGCCCTTGCCGACGAACCCGCCGTGCATCGGCTCGTGGCCCGACCCACCGCCTGACAGCAGCGCGACCTTGCCTTGGATCGGTGATTCCTTGCGGGTGATGTAGTAGGGGTCGTAGAAGACCTTGATGAGGTCGCCGTGGGCTGCCTCGATCCCCTGGAGTTCCTCGCGAACGACGTTCGCGGGGTCGTTGATCAACTTCTTCATGCCTTGCCTCGCTTCCGTGCTCGTCACAGGGCCTGCCACTGCCGACCCTGCGACGAGCGTTCGTGTTGTGGCCTACAGGTCGAAGATCGCTTTCGCTGCCAGTGCCCCGATGACGCCGCCCACGATCGGTCCGACCACCGGAATCCACGAGTACGCCCAGTCAGACCCGCCCTTCCCGGGGATCGGCAGGATGGCGTGGATGATCCGCGGTCCGAGGTCGCGAGCCGGGTTGATGGCGTAGCCGGTGGGTCCACCGAGCGCCATCCCGATACCGAGCACGAGGAGGGCGACGGGGAGCGCGCCGGTCGCAAGCGCGCCCGTCAACGCGTCGGCGCCGAGGGTGAGCCCGCCGATCGTGAGGACGCCGAACACCAGCACGAACGTGCCGATGATCTCCGTGATCAGGTTCGCCGCCGTGTTGCGGATCGCCGGGCCGGTCGAGAACACGGCCAGCTTCAGGCCTGGGTCCTCGGTCTCTCCCCAGTGCACGAGGTAGGCGAGGTAGACGAGGATCGCTCCGATGAAGGCGCCGACGAACTGCCCCGCGATGAGGGTCGGAACGTCGCTCCATTCGACGAGGTCGATCGACGCAAGGCCGATGGTGACGGCCGGGTTCAGGTGCGCTACCCCCCCGGAAACGGCGAGGCTCGCGAGCACGCCGATGAACACACCCATGGCCCATGCCCATGTGATGACGATCCAACCGGCGTTCTGCGCCTTCGACTTGTTCAGCAGCACGCCTGCGACCACGCCGTCGCCGATCAGAACCAGCAGCGCGGTGCCGACCACCTCTCCGAGGAACATCTGGGTGACCACCCCCTCCTGTTTCGCGCCCTCGGTGATCGAGGGCAGCTATGGGGCGACAGACAAAAACGTTCAGTCCTAGAAGTCAATAGTGCGATAGGACCGAATGCCTATTGACCTTGCCGTGCCTCGTTCGGCATAGTCGAACGGGATGGAGAGGAGCAGGCCAGGAGTTGACACGGAGTGGGGTCGGTCGGATGGTGCACCTGGTGAGTGACGGTCCGTCGACGACCCATGCGGCGCTGGACGGAGCCACCGTGCGTCGGTGGATCCGCGAGAGCGCCGATGTCTTCTCTTCCCAGCGCGATTACCTCACGCAACTCGACGCCGCGATCGGCGATGCCGACCATGGGATCAACATGGATCGAGGGTTCTCGGCCGTCGTCGTCGATCTCGATGCGGTGGATGGCTCCACACCGGGAGAACTCTTGACACGGGTCGGCTCCACCTTGGTCTATCGCGTGGGCGGTGCGGCCGGGCCGCTGTTCGGTGGATGCTTCCGCCAGGTGGGCAGTGCGCTCGGCACCACCGACACCTTCGATGCCGAAGATCTGCTCAAAGCCCTCCGAGCGGGCCTGGACGCGATCCAGGGGCTGGGTGCAGCGGTCGAGGGCGACAAGACGATCGTCGATGCATTCGTGCCTGCCCTGCAGGCGCTGGAACGGGATCTTCGCGCCGGACGAGACGTGGCGCAGGCGGCCCACCGTGCGGCGGAGGCCGCGAAGGAAGGGTCGCGCGAGACCATCCCGATGCAGGCGAGGAAAGGCCGTGCCTCCTACCTGGGACCCCGGAGCGTGGGACATCAGGATCCGGGTGCCACCTCCACGGCGCTCCTCTTCGCCTCGTTGGCGAAGGCGGTCGGAGACCAGTCGTGACCCCCACAGGTGAGCGGCGAGGAACGATCCAGTCCGTCGACCGCGCCGCGCGCATCCTGAAGGCGCTCGGGTCGGGGTCGTCCAGGCTCGGCGTCACCGATGTCGCCGATCGGCTCGGCCTCGCGAAGGGAACCGTCTACGGGCTGCTTCGAACCCTCGAAGCCCAGGAGTTGGTGGAACAGGATCCCGAGTCGGGCAAGTACCGGCTCGGTCCGGCCATGCTCCAGCTCGGCAACGCCTTCCTCGACAACCACGAGCTCCGCGGCCGGTCGCTGCTGTGGGCTGACTCCTTGGCCTCGCGGGTGGGCGAAGCGGTGCGCGTGGGTGTCCTGCACGGGCCGAACGTCCTGATCGTGCATCACGTGTTCCGGCCGGACAACTCCGTGCAGATCCTCGAGGTCGGCGCGTCCATCCCGTGGCACGCATGCGCCCTCGGCAAGGCGATCGTCGCCTACCTCGGCGAGGACGAGCGGGCGGCCCTGGTGCGCCACGACCTGGCACCGCTCACCGGGCGGACGGTCGTCGATCCCGAGCGGCTGCATCTGGCGCTCACCACGGTGGTGCACGACGGCCTGGCGTTGGAGGACCAGGAAGCCATCGTGGGGGAGGCGGAGATCGCCGCGGCGGTCTTCGATCACCGCGGCTACCCCGCGGGCGCCGTCGGCGTGGTCGGCCCGGTCGAACGGCTCGTCCCCGAAGGCAAGGCGTCGGCAGCGTTGTCGGCCGCCGTCCGCGAGACCGCCCGCGGGTTGTCCCGCGACATGGGCGCCGGCCGGGTGGCCGCGCGCGGCTGAGTCCGACGGGCGCGGCCATCACCGGGGGTCCGCACCGCATAGGCTTGCGTTCATGACCGAGCCGTCGCCGTTCGTGATCGTCGATGACTACGAGCCGGTGGCTCGCGCCGCGCTCCCTCCCGACGTGTGGGGGTACTTCGCGGGCGGCGCCGGCGACGAATCGACCCTGGCGGAGAACCGCCGGGCGTTCGACCGCTGGATGCTGCGGCCGCGGTTCCTCCGAGGAGCCGGTGAGCCGGACAGCTCCACCAGCGTCCTGGGAGCGCCGCTGTCGTTCCCCGTGATGGTGGCGCCGTGGGCGTATCAGGACCTCGCTCACGCCGACGCCGAAGTCGCGACCCGCCGCGCCGCCGCCGCCGCCGGCACCGTCATGATCGTCTCCTCGACGGCGATCGACCGGCTCGAAACCATCGCGGCCGCCGCCGAGACGCCCGCCTGGTGGCAGCTGTACGTGTTCGCCGATCGCGGCGCCACCGGGGAGATGCTGGCTCGGGTGGCGTCGGCGGGCTATCAGGCGATCTGCTGGACGGTCGACTTCCCGGTGGCCGGGCTGCGGCACCGCGACACCCGCAGCGGGTTCGAGATGCCGATGGGCCTGCCGTGGACCGACCTGGTCTTCGACCCGAACCTGGATTGGGACGATCTCGCATGGATCCGCGGACAGGTCCCCGGCCTCCCCATCGTGGTGAAGGGCATCCTCACCGCCGAGGACGCCGAGCTGGCGGTGCAGGCCGGCGCCGACGGGATCGTCGTGTCGAACCACGGCGGACGCCAGCTCGATAGCGCGCCGTCAGGGCTGGGCGCGTTGCCGGAGGTCGCCGCGCAGGTGGCGGGCCGGATCCCCGTCTTGATGGACGGAGGTGTGCGGCGGGGCACCGACGTGCTGAAGGCCATGGCGATGGGGGCCGCCGCCGTCCTCGTCGGCCGTCCCACCGTGTGGGGTCTCGCCGCCGCCGGCCAGGAAGGCGTCGAGGGCGTGCTTGGCATCCTGCACGCGGAGTTCGAGAACGCGATGGCGCTCACCGGCTGCCGCACGGTGGCCGAGATCGGTCCGGCGTTGATCGCGCCGGCCCCCTCGCCGATGTGACGCGCCGAGGACCCGTCTGCCACCCTTGCGCGACGATGAGCGGCTACGACCTCCACACCCACAGTTCCTGCTCGGACGGCACGAACACCCCCGCCGAGAACGTCGCACTGGCGCTGGAGCGCGACCTGTCGGGGATCGCCGTCACCGACCACGACACCACGGAAGGTCTCGACGAGGCGTTCGCCGCCGCGGAGGGCACCGGGCTGGAGATCGTGCCGGGGATCGAGTTCTCCGCCGAGTACCAGGGGGCGAGCCTGCACGTTCTGTCGTACTGGATCGACCCCGCGAATGCACCGTTGCGCGAGGAGCTGCAGCGCCTCACGGACACCCGGTTCCGGCGCGGCGAGATGATGGTGGAGAAGCTCCAGGAGCTGGGCTACGACATCTCGTTCGAGCGTGTCAGGGAGCTGGCCGACGACGGCGTGATCGCCCGGCCGCACGTCGCCAAAGCCATGGTGGAGGCCGGCATCGTGCCCACCGAGAAGGAAGCGTTCGACCGGTTCATCAGCGACGACGGTATCGCCTACGTCCCCAAGCACGCCCTCGACCCGATCGATTCGCTCGATCTCATCGCGGGCGCCGGCGGCATCTGCGTCCTGGCCCATCCTGGGATGTGGAAGGGCGCGGGTTCCGTTCCGGACGACCTGATCGAGCAGATGGCCGAAGGTGGCATGGTCGGCTTGGAGGTCGATCACCCGGATCATGACGAAACGCAGCGCGCCTACTACCACGACGTTGCACGGCGGCTCGATCTGATCCCCACCGGCGCCAGCGACTGTCACGGGGCACGCTACGACTACCGCATGGGGTGCGACACCACCGACGCCGAACGGTTCGCCCAGCTGCAGCGTCGCGCGGGACGCTAGCGCCAGGTGTCGTCGTGAGTAGCATCGAACGGGTCAGTGACCCGGCCGATCCTCGCCTCCGCGACTTCACCGAGCTGCGAGACGTCCAGGTTCGGTCTCGCCGGGAACCGGCCGAGGGACTGTTCATCGCCGAAGGGGAGGCGACGATCCGTCGCGCGCTCGAAGCCGGGTACGTCCCTCGCGCGGTCCTCACCACCGACCGTTGGCTGACGTCCATGGGCGACCTGCTGGGGAGCGCCGACGCGCCGATCTTGGTCGTGGACGAGCCGTTGCTGGAAGCCACCACGGGCTTCCCGGTGCATCGTGGGGCACTCGCCTCGATGCCTCGGAGACCGTTGCCACCGCTGGCCGACGTGGTCGACGGCGCCACACGGGTCGTGGCCCTGGAGGATCTCGTCGACCACACGAACGTCGGTGCCGTGTTCCGCAGCGCTGCGGCGCTGGGGATGGACGCCCTCGTCTTGGCCCCTCGCTGCGCCGACCCGCTGTACCGGCGTGCGATCCGCACGTCGATGGGCGCCGTGTTCACCGTGCCGTGGACCCGGGTGGACGGTCCCGAGGCGTTGCGCGAGGCCGGCTTCGAACTCGTGGCGCTGACGCCGGCGGCTGACGCCGTCGATCTCCGTACCTATGAGGGCGCGCCGAAGGTCGCACTGCTCCTCGGATCGGAAGGGCATGGTCTGTCGCCCCGCTGGCTGGACGAGGCGGACCTCCGCGTGTCCATCCCGATGGCGCACGGGGTCGATTCGTTGAACGTGGCGGCGGCGGCAGCGGTCGCGTGCTACGCGCTGGGCGCATCCGGCCGCTAGCATGCCGCTCGTGCCCTCGGACGCCACCGCCGACGCCCCGCCGGAGATCGAGCCGAGGATCGACATGGTGTTCTTCGACATCGGCGGCGTGATGTACGACGACACCGTGTACGCACGGTCGTGGATGAAGGCGCTCCGCGAATCGGGCGCGGTGTTCTCCGACGAGGCGTTCGAGCGCGAGTACCGCGCCGCCCGCGCCGCCCAGTCCGGTTCGTTCCGCCGCCGCCTCACTCGGACCTTCCTCGGTGATGATGCGCCGCTGGCGGCCGTGGAGGCGCGTGCCGCCAAGTATTGGGCGTACCCATCGACGGCGATCTATCCCGACGTGATCCCCTGCCTGGAAGCCCTCGTCGACCGCTACCGGCTGGGGATCATCGCGAACCAGCCGAGTTCGGTGCGCGCCGCGATGGACCGCGATGGTCTCAGCCCCTACTTCGAGGTGTGGGGCGTGAGCGACGACCTGGGTTTGCAGAAGCCCGATCCGAAGCTGTTCTCGCAGGTGCTCTACACGGCCGGCGTGGCGCCGACCCGGGCGGTGATGCTGGGCGACCGCCTCGACTACGACGTGCGTCCGGCGAAGGCGGCCGGGATGCGGACCGTCTGGGTGCTGCGTGGCGAGGCGCCGGACGATCCCACGCCCGAGCAACTGTCCGAGCCCGATGCGTCCGTGCGGACGCTCGCCGAGATCCCCGCCATGCTGGAGTCATGGGCACCCGCAAGCGCGTCCTGATCGTCGGCGGCGGCTTCGCCGGGATGGAGGCGGCCCTCCACATGAAGCCCCTGGCGAAGGCGGGCTACGACGTCACCCTGGTGAGTTCGGACAACTTCATGCAGTACCAACCGTTCCTGCCGGAAGTGGCCAGCGGCACGATCGACCCCCGCGCCGCGGTGGTTCCGCTGCGGCCCCTGTTGCGACACACGTCGATCGCCATCGGTGAGGTCATGGCGATCGATCACGAAGCGAACACGGCGACGGTGACGATCCCGGACGGGACCTCGGTGGCGCTCGGCTACGACATCCTGGTGGTGACGGCGGGGTCGTGGTCCCGGGTGCTGCCGGTGCCCGGACTCGCCGAGCGGGGGATCGGGTTCAAGACCGTGCAGGAGGCGATCTACCTACGCAACCATGTGCTCTCGCAGTTAGACGTGGCCGCCGAGACCGACGACGAGGCGCGGCGCCGCGCCGCACTCACGTTCGTCTTCGTCGGGGCCGGGTACGCCGGTGTGGAGGCGCTGGGCGAACTCGAGGATCTCGCCCGCGACGCGATGAAGCACTACCCGACGCTGCGGCCGCAGCAGATGCGATGGATCCTGGTCGAGGCCGGCCCGCAGATCCTGCCGGAGCTGCCGCGGGACCTGGCGACCTACGCGCAGGACCAGCTGGAGGCCCGGCGCATCGAGGTGCTCTTGGGGACGCGTCTGGAATCGGCCGAAGGCGCGATCGTCCTTTCGGATGGCCAGACGTTCGACGCCGACACGTTGGTGTGGACCGCAGGGGTCAAGCCGGCGCCGGTGGCTCGGTTCAGCGGGCTTCCGCTGGATGAACGAGGGCGGATCGTGGTCGACGACCACCTCCGGGTCGTGGGCGTGCCGGGTGCCTGGGCCGCCGGAGACATCGCCGCCGTGCCCGATCGCACGACCGGGGGCACGACCCCTCCCACGGCCCAGCACGCGATGCGCGAAGGCAAGCGGCTGGGCGACAACCTCACCGCGGGTGAACTGGGCGGCGAGCTCCGGCCGTTCGTGTGGAAGAACGTGGGTGGCGTGTGTTCGCTGGGTCGCTACAAGGGTGTCGCGAACGTGTTCGGCGTGAAGGTGAAGGGATTCGCGGGCTGGTTCCTGCACCGCTCCTACCACCTGTACGCCATGCCCACGATCGGCCGGCGGGTGCGGATCGCGATCGACTGGACGATCGCGCTGCTGTTCCCACGCGACATCACGCAGTTCAGTGGATTCGAGGATCCGCGTGGACCGTTCCGGCGAGCCGCCGGCCCCGGCCCCGATCCGAGCTGAACCGCACCCATGGCGCCGCGGCCCGTAAGTCCCTAGGCTTCCCACGACGACGACGGCTGGGGGAGGGAAGCGCTTGAAGGGGACCGCGGTGCCGGGCGCCCGCATGCTTGCCGGCTACCGTCGCGAGTGGCTCACCAAGGACATCGTTGCCGGGCTGGTCCTCACCGCCTTACTCGTGCCCCAGGGTATGGCGTACGCGGAGCTCGCTGGCCTGCCGGCCATCACCGGTCTCTACACCTCGATCATGTGCCTGGTCGCCTACGCGATCTTCGGCCCCAGCAAGATCCTGGTGCTCGGCCCCGACTCGTCCTTGGGTCCGATGATCGCGGCAACGCTGGTGCCGCTGCTCGTCGCGGACGGGGACCCGGCGAAAGCGGTGGCGATGGCCTCCGTGCTGGCGCTGATGGTGGGTGGCGTCATGGTCATCGCGGGCGCGGCGAAGCTCGGGTTCGTCGCCGATCTGCTGAGCAAGCCCACCGTGATGGGCTACATGAACGGTCTGGCGTTGACGATCCTGGTGGGTCAGTTGCCGAAGTTGTTCGGGTTCTCGGTCGACGCCGACGGGTTCATCGGCGAGCTCACCGGGTTCGTCCGAGGGGTGGCCGATGGCGAGACGGTCACGGCTGCACTGGCGATCGGTGCGCTGGGGCTGGTGCTGATGGTGATCTTCCAGCGCGTGCTCCCCAAGCTCCCCGGCGTGTTGGTGGTGGTCATCGTCTCGATCGCGCTGGCGTCGATCTTCGACCTGGAGTCTCGGGGCGTGTCGCTGGTCGGTGCGTTGCCCCAGGGGTTCCCGCCTTTCACGATCCCGACGGTGTCGTTCGGGGACCTGGGGGCGCTCGCGCTCGGCGCGCTCGGCATCGCGCTGGTATCGCTGACGGACACGATCTCGACGGCGTCCTCGTTCGCCGCACGCACCGGTCAGGAGATCGACGGCAACCATGAGCTGATCGGGATCGGCACGGCGAACCTCGCGGCCGGCCTGTTCCAGGGATTCCCGGTGAGCACGAGCGGCTCGCGCACGGCGGTCGCCGAGCAGGCCGGGGCGAAGACCCAGGTGGCCGGACTGGTGGGCGCTGGAGCCATCACCCTGATGTTGCTGATCGTGCCGGGCCTGTTGCGGAACCTTCCTCAGCCGACCTTGGCCGCCGTGGTGATCGCGGCCTCGGTCAGCCTGGCCGACATCCCGGGCACGATCCGGTTGTGGCGGCAGCGCCATACCGAGTGCTACCTGGCGATGGCGGCGTTCCTGGGCGTCGTCCTGTTGGGGGTCCTGCCCGGGATCGGGCTCGCCATCGCGCTGTCGATCCTCAGCGTGTTCCGGCGTTCGTGGTGGCCCTACCAGGCGGAGCTCGGCAAGGTCGAAGGGCTGGCGGGCTTCCACGACGTCTCGAGCTATCCCCAGGCCGAACTCCTGCCCGGGTGCGTGCTGTTCCGGTTCGACGCGCCGCTGTTCTTCGCCAACTCGCGTGCCTTCCGCGATCAGATCCGACGCCTCGCTCGGTCCGATCCGCCGCCTCGATGGATCGTGGTCGCCGCCGAACCGATCACCGACGTCGACACGACCGCCGCCGATATGCTCGAGGATCTCGACGAGGCGCTCAACGAGGCGGGGATCCATCTGGTGTTCGCGGAGATGAAGGACCCGGTGAGGCGCAAGGTCGAGCGCTACGAGTTGACGAGGACGATCTCGCCGGAGCACTTCTACCCGACGATCGACGCCGCCGTCGAAGCGTTCCGCGTGATGACCGGCGCCGGGTGGCAGCCGGCGGAACGGGGCGACGATGAACGCTAGATCATCTGCTCCCTCCACCGGGTGGCGACGGATCGCGGCCATCGTGTCGATCGTGGCGCTGATCTGGGCGCTGGGACTGGTGGTCATCGCGACGGCTGCGAGCCTCGGCGGTGTGCTGATGGTGCTCGTCGGGGTGCTCATCGTCGTGGGCGGGGGGTGGCACGCGGTCTCGCGACGGGGCCTGGTCCGCACGATCTCGGTGCTGGTAACCGTCGTCGGCGTCGTGATCGCGGTCACCGGCCTGGTGATCGGGGACTTCTCGATCGGGCGTGGCATCACGATCGTGCTGCTCTCGGCGATCTCGGTGGGGACCGCCCGGGTCGCGCTGCATCGCACGGACAAGGACCTGGCTGCCACCGTGTCCTCGCTCCCCTCGGCGCCGTCGGCCACCCGGCCCGTGCTGATCATGAATCCCCGATCCGGCGGCGGGAAGGTCGGGAAGTTCCATCTGGAGGACGAGTGCCGGTCACGAGGGATCGAGCCCGTGGTGCTGTCGCCGGGCGCCGACCTCCTGGCCTTGGCCGAGGATGCCATCGCGCGCGGCGCCGACGTGATCGGCATGGCGGGCGGCGACGGCTCCCAGGCGCTCGTGGCCTCGGTGGCCAGCAAGCATGATGTTCCCCATGTGGTGATCCCCGCCGGCACGAGGAACCATTTCGCCCTGGACCTGGGGATGGACCGCGACGACGTCGTCGGGGCGCTCGACGCCTACACCGACGGGATCGAGCGGCGGATCGACCTGGCTTCGGTCAACGGCACCACGTTCGTCAACAATGCATCGATGGGGCTGTACGCGAAGATCGTGCAGTCTCCCGAATACCGCGACGCGAAGGTGCAGACCGTGCTCGACATGCTGCCCGACCTGCTCGGGCCCGACGCCGTGCCGCTGGACCTGCGGTACGTCGGCCCCGACGGGGAACGACATGACAGCGCGCACATGCTGCTGGTCTCCAACGACCCGTACCAGCTCGATGGGGGGAGCGGCCGTGGAACACGGGTGCGCCTGGACGCGGGCACGCTCGGGGTCGTGAGCCTGCGGGTGAAGAGCGCCGCCGAGGCACAGCGGATCGTGGCCCTCGATGCCGTCGGCAAGATCAACCGGTTCTCCGGATGGCTGGAGTGGAGCACCGAGCGGTTCCAGGTCGATTCCGGAGCATCGGTAGAGGTGGGCGTGGACGGCGAGGCGATGATGATGACCCCACCGCTGGTGTTCGAATCGAGGCCCGGTGCCCTGCGGGTTCGTATCCCGCGGCACGCGCTGGGGGCCTCGCCCGCGGCGAGAGCGACCTCCCCCTTGGCGTTCGAAGACCTCGTCCAGGTCGCCATGGGCAGGTCGTCCGGGTGATCAACGATCTCCGGGCGCTCCCCGGCGCGGCGCAGTCGCTCATCCTGATCGCGGCCGGCGTGCTGGCGTTCGTCGTGGCATTGGTGCTCATCCGGACCGGCGTCGTGTCCTGGGACGAGCGGCTGTTCACGATGCTCAACACGGGGACGGGATCGGGATCCGTGGGAGCGAAGGTGGTCTCGGCGATCACCACCCCGATCGCCCTGGTGATCCTCGTCGTGGGGGCCGGGTTCGCCGTCAACCGCGTCCATGGCTCAGGCGCGATCCTGGTCTCAGCCGTGGCCGCGGCATTCGGATGGGCGCTGGCCAACGGGGCCAAGCTCCTGATCGATCGCCCCCGGCCCTACCTCTCCCTGTCCGAGGCGATCCTGCGACAGGACCCGGCGCGAGGCACGTCCTTCCCGTCGAGTCACACGGCGATCGTGACCGCGGTGGTGGTGGCTTTGCTGCCGTTGCTGCCCCGCCCCTGGAGGGTGGTGGGCATCATCGTGATCCTGGTCGTCGCGTGGTCGCGGATGTACTTCGGGGTCCACCACCCACTCGACCTGCTCGGTGGTGTGGGCACGGGCATGGCCGCGGCCGGCCTCGCGTGGTTGATCGTGGGCGCGATCGCTCGCGCCTGGTGATCGGCGCGGCGCTACGCGCCCTTCCGGCGTTGCTTCTGGAGCTCGCTCGCGGCCTGCAGCGCCTTGTGGCTGGTGGCGATGTCCGGCATCTCGTGGCCGCCCGCCAGCTCTTCGGCGGCCCACTTCGTGAGGTCGCGGATCGACACGATCCCGACGACCTTGCCGCGGTCCACGACCGGGAGGTGGCGGATGTTGCGGGTGGCCATGTGCTCGGCCGCCTCGGCGATCTCCACCTTGGGCCCGATCGTCTCGAGGTCTCGACGGGTCATGCCGTGGACCACCTTGACGCTGTGCGGGTCGCCACCGGCGGCCACCAGGTTCACGATGTCGCGCTCGGTCACGATGCCGCCGAGCTTCTTGCCCTCCAGCACCACCACGGACGAGATGCCGTTCGTGCGCATGAGCTTGGCGACATCGGCGAACGTGTCCTCGGCGTTGGCCGACTTCACGTCGGTGTGCATGATGTCCGCGACCTGCATCGTCGGTGCCTCCTGATGGGATGACGGCTCGAAGGGTGGAAGCCTACCGCGCCCTGGCCGACCTGCGTCCGGCCGTCTCAGTCGCGCTTGAACCAGCGGCGGACCCGGACAATCAGTCCGGGCTGACGGTCACGCGTCACACCGGGATCGGCCGGAGCCGACTCCTTGGGGATCGACGCACCTGGAGGCACGGCCGCGTGCGGCGGCGGCGGAGCCCGTCGATCGTCATCCGCGCTGCTCATGCCGCCACCGTACGCCTCCGGTCAACCGTTCGCGGATCTAGTGGTCGCTGACACCGGAGAAGTTGAACTCCTCCACCTTGAGCGCGGGCACGCGTGAGGCGCTGAAGAAGAACTCGCTCGCCAACTCGGCCTGACGGCCCACCATCGACGTGGTGGACAGCGCTCCGAGGATCGACTGCGTGAACCGGAAGTTCCGCACGGGCCCCACCACCTCGCCGCGCTCGATCAGGAACGTGCCGTCGCGGGTCATGCCGGTGATCGAACTCTCGAGCGGGTTCACGATGTTGGCGTAGTGGAACCGGGTCACCAGCACGCCGCGTTCCGTGCCCTTCACCATGTCCTCGACGGTGGCGTCTCCGGTGTCCATGAACAGGTTGAGCGGGAACGGTCCCTCGGGGTTGGGCGAGGGGAGGCCGTGCCCGGTCGACGCCACACCCGCCTCCTTGCCGGTTCGCAGGTCATAGACCGCATCGAGGAACACCCCACCGCGGATCAGGTCGACGCGCCGTTTCGGCACGCCCTCGAAGTCGAACGGCGCACCCAGCGTGCGCGGGTCGCTTCCGTCGTCCCAGATCGAGACCGTGGGGGCCGCCACCTGCTGGTCCTTCTTGCCGCTGAAGCAGGATCGATCCTCCAGGTAGCCCTTGCCGCCGAACCCCACCCAGGCCAGGAACCCGACCAGCGTCGCCACCGCCGCCGGTTCCAGCACCACGGGATAGACGCCCGCATCGAGGGCCTTCGGTGAGCGCGAGCCCAGGGCTTTGTCGTTGGCACGCCGACCGATCGCGGCCGCGTCGATCGTCTCGACCGATCCCGAGAACGTTTCGGCGAAGCCGCTGCCGCCCTCGGAACCTGACATCACCGTGGTGAGCGACGCCTGCGTGGACGGCGCCCAGCATCGCTGGCCCTCGGTGTTGGCGAGCCCGACCTCCACCGCCGTGGTCTCGTAGGCGCCGGCGGCCGTGAACCCTGCCGCGCAGGTGCCGATCAGGTCGGCGACGGCTTCGGCGCGCATCTCGGGGGAGGCGTTCGCCGTGCCTTCGAAGAACCGATCCACCTGCGGCGTAGGCGCGACCGGCCCAAGGCCCGGCCACAACGGATCGGGCCCCACGATCTCGGCCATCTCCTTGGCGCTCTGCGCCGCCTTGCGCGCTCCCTCGGGCGTGCACTCGTTCGTCGCCGCTACGCCGACACGACCCTTCGACACCACGCGGATCCGCAGGCCGGTGTCCTCTCGGTTCGTGCTCTGGTGGATCTCGCTCTTGGCGAACCTCGTCAGCCCGCCCCATTCATGCAAGAACAGCACCTCGACGCCGTCGACACCCGGAAGCTCCAGCGCGGCGTCGGCGACCGGTGCGAACCCGTCGGCACCCAGCAGCTCGGGCATCAGCGCACCCCCACCTGGACGTTGCGGAACCGCGCGGGCGAGGCGCCGTGCCCCACCCGGCCCACCTGCCCCGGCTGGCCCTTGCCGCAGTTGGGCGTGCCCCACACCACCCAGTCCTCGCGCCCGCCTACCGCGTCGCACGAGCCCCAGAACTCGGGTGCCAGTCCGGTGTAGTTCGGGTTCTTGTAGAGCGTCGTCAGTTTGCCGTGCTCGATGCGCCACGCCATCTCGCACCCGAACTGGAAGTTGATGCGCTTGTCGTCGATCGACCACGACGTGTTCGTGGACATGAAGATGCCGTCGTCGGTGTCGCCGATGATCTCGGCCAGCGTGCCTTCCCCAGGTTCGATCGAGATATTCGTCATGCGGATCAAGGGCAGGTGGCTCCACCCGTCGGCGCGGCTCGTGGCGTTGGAGGCCTGGCCCACCACCGGTGCCGTCTCCCGGGAGGTCAGGAAGTTCTCGAACATGCCGTCGACGATGATCGGCGTGGACTGCGCCGGCACGCCTTCGTCGTCGAACCCGAACGTCCCCAGCCCGCCGGCGAGCGTCGCGTCGGCGGTGATCGAGACCAGGTCGCTCGCGTAGCGAACCTTCCCCCGGTCGTCCGGCGTGAGCCACGACCCGCCCGCATAGGCCTCCTCCATACCGAGCACGCGGTCGAGCTCGATGGGGTGGCCGATCGATTCGTGGATCTGCAACTCCATCTGCCCGCTGTCCAGCACCAAGGTGGTGACCTCGCTGGGACACTCGGGCGCGTTCAGCAGATCGACGGCTTCCTGACCGATGCGTTCGGCCTCTTCGATCAGCCCGAGCGTGCGGATGTGTTCGTAGCCCGCCGCCTTGATGTGACCGCGGAACGAGTTGGGGTAACTGCGGCGCTGCATGTCACCGTCGCCCACCGCGATGGCCTCGGTGCCGCCGCCCGAGTGCAGCACCACCTGCTCGATCGCCGCCCCGTCGCTCGAGGCGAACCAGGTCGAGCGACGGAAGAAGTCCAGTCCCGCTTCGGCGAACGTGAGGCCTTCGACCGACTGCATCCGCCGCGTGGCCTCCATCAGCAGCGCCACCTTCTCCTCCAGCGGCACCGTGAACGGGTCCTCCTGCATCGGACCCTGCCAGCTGGCGACCGCGGGCTCCACGGGTGACAGGGTCACGGGCTCGCCTGGGAGTCGCTGGGCCGCTTTCGCGATCTCGACGGCGAGGACGGCCGTGCGCGTGATCTCCTCGGGCTCCAGGCGAGAGGTCGAGGCGAACCCCCACCGGCCGCCCACCAGCACGCGGATCCCGACGCCGGTGGAGATCGAACGGTCGATGCCGGCCATCTCCTGGTTTCGGACGGTGAGCGACTCGGTCTCGTCGGTGCCGGCGCGGGCATCAGCGAGATCGGCTCCTGCGGCTGTGGCGGCCTCGACCGCCATCTTCGCGACATCCAACACCCAGATCCTCCTCCGTCTGCCCGCGCGGGGCACCTGGTCCGCCTGCGCCGGCGCGCCTGAGGGGCCACAGGTCCCGGCGGAACCGGGGCATCGTACCCGGTGGCCGCACGGTCCAGGGACCTACGGTGAACGTGGATAGGAACGCCGAGGAAGAGGTGGGAACGATGAAGGGTCCGAGGGTGGACTTCACGAACGAGCAGGCGGCCACCGTGGCCGGCGAGATCGGGTTGAACCTAGCCGAAGCGCCGTTCGACATCGATCAGTTCCGTCGAGGCATGGAGGTGGAACTCGAACATGGCACCCGCGACCCGGAGACGAACGTCACGAACGATGACCCGCTGGTCACCGGCAAGATCGCGTGGGCGCACCTCCGGGAATTCCCCGACTACTACGACCGCCTCGCCGTGATGGAGGCCGGAGCGGAGGAGGAGCGATGATCCTGGTGGGGTACGCGAGCAAGCACGGGGCGACCGAAGGCATCGCGCACGCGATCGCGAAGCGGTTGGACTACCGCGACCTCGATGCCCAGGCGCACGCGGTCCATGAGCTCGAGGACGTCGGACGGCCGGAGGCCGTCGTGCTGGGCAGCGCCGTCTACGCGGGGTCGTGGATGAAGGACGCCGTCCGGTTCGCCGAAGCCCATGCCGAGGAGCTGGCCGAGGTCCCGGTGTGGCTCTTCAGCAGCGGTCCGCTCGGCGAGGAGATCAAGGACGAGGAGGAACAGCCTCGCCAACTCCCCGAGTTGCGTGAGCTCCTGCATCCCCGCGAGCATCGTGTGTTCTTCGGCGCGCTCGATCGCGAGAAGCTGAGCTTCAGCGAGCGCATGATCGTGAAGGCGGTGAAGGCGCCCGACGGCGACTTCCGCGACTGGGACGCGATCAACGGGTGGGCCGACGAGATCGCCGACGAACTCCGCTGAGCCACCCCGGTTGGTCCGGTCCCCGCGCTCGGTGGGATGATGCGCCGATCACGCATCCGACCGAAGGAGTCCCTGATGCCCGTCGAGCGCGCCGCCGATCATCCCACGTTCGAACTCGGTGGTAACACGATCACCAGCCTCGCCGCTCCCGCCCGTGGCGCCGACGAAGCGGCGTTGTTCCGCATCGACGTGCCGGGCGGTGGTGGTCTGCCGGCCCACCACCACGATCACCTCGACGTGTTCACGGTGGAGCGGGGGGGCGGCACGTTCCACATCGGCGAGGACACCTTCGAACTCACCGCGGGTGATTCGGTCGTCGTGCCGATCGGAGAGGTGCACTACCTGGTGGCCGGCCCCGAAGGCGCCTCGATGGTCGTGACCATGCTCGCCGGGACCATCCTCGTTCGCGCCGACGACGGCGTCGAGCTCGTCCCACCCTGGGTGAGCTGATCATGGCCGGGTTCTATGTCGCCGACGTCACGGTGTTCGACGGCGCGAAGGTCCGCCGTCGCCACGGCGTCTTGGTGCAGGGAGACCGCATCGCGTGGGTGGGTCCGCATGCCCGTGCGCCCCGGGAGGCCAAGGCCGCGCGTGCGGTCGACGGCGCCGGCAGGACCCTGACGCCCGGCCTGATCGATTGTCACGTCCACCTGTGCTTCGACGGGATCGGTGACTTCGCCGGCGAGGGGGTGCGGCTGAACGCCTCGCCGTTGCTCGCGCCGATCAAGGCGGTCCGCAACGCCGCCAAGCACCTGACCCGAGGGGTGACCACCGTGCGCGACCTCGGTGGGATCGGGACCTGCGAGCTCGCATCGGCGATCGAGGACGGGGTCGTGCCGGGCCCGCGGGTCGTCGCGGCCGGTCGCGCACTCACCGTCACGGGTGGTCACGGCCACAACGTTGGCTTCGCCCGCCAGGTCGACGGCGCGGACGCCGTGCGCAAGGCCGTCCGAGAGGAGATCCTCGGGGGGGCCGGCGCCATCAAGGTGGTGGCGACCGGTGGCGTGCTCACCCCGGGGATCGGGGCCACCTTCACCGCCTTCACCCCCGAGGAGCTGGACGCCGCCGTCGACGAGGCCCACAAGTGGAACCGTGGCGTCGCCGCGCACGCGATCGGCGCCGAGGGTGTCACCCAGTCGGTGACGGCAGGGGTCGATTCCGTGGAGCACTGCGTGCAGCTCACAACGGCGTCGGCCCGCCGGATGGCCGAACGTGGCACCTTCCGGGGTCCCACCCTGTGCGCCGCGTTCGGCATGATCGAGAACCCCGAGGGCACGCCCGCCTATGCCTTGGAGAAGATCAGCTCGGTGATCGATGACGCCGAGCGCAGCAACGGTGTGGCCCTCCGCGCGAAGGTTCGCCACGTGTGCAGCACCGACGCGGGCACCCCCTACAACGAACACGGCAACGCGCCGCTCGAGCTCCAGCGGATGGTGGCCTGGGGCATGCGGCCGCTCGACGCGATGATCGCGGCGACCGCCAACGGCGCCGAGCTCCTGCGGGTGCCCGATATCGGCTCGGTCGCCGAAGGCATGCGCGCGGACCTCGCGCTCTACGATGCGAACCCTGCCGAGGACATCGAGGCGCTCGATGCGCCACGGACCGTCTGGAAGGACGGGCTCGTGGTGGCAGGTCGTCGCAGCTAGCCGCAGCCCATGAGCTTCCGTGACGAGATCCTGGCGGCGAACGCCCGATTCGCTTCGCACCTGCCCACGCTCGATCGCGCGGCGCGTCCCACTCGCGCGATCGCGGTGCTGGCGTGCATGGATGCCCGGTTGCGACCTGAGGAGGCGCTTGGGCTGGAACTCGGCGAAGCCCATGTGGTCCGCAACGCCGGTGGTCGCGCCAGCGACGACGCGATCCGGTCCCTCGCGCTGTCCTCGCACGTGCTGGGCACCCGCGCGTTCGCGGTGATCCATCACACCGATTGCGGGCTGCTCGGCACCACGAACGACGAACTGCACGCCCGCATCGCCGAGACCACCGGCGCCGATGTGCGGGCGATCGACTTCCTGCCATTCGACGATGCGAAGCAGGCGCTGGCCGAGGACGTGGAACGGATCCGGACCTCTCCGTTCATCGATGACGAGGTCGAAGTGCTCGGGCTGCGCTACGACGTCCGGACCGGCGTCATCGAAGTGGTGGTTGCCTAGCGTTCGTGGTCGAGCGCTCGTTCCAAGACATCCACGCCGCGACCGAGCGCAGCGAGCTCCCGACGGGGGAGGGCCCTCAGGAGATCGGAGAACGCAGCCACCCGGCGCCGGCGTCCCTCGGTGAGCGCCGCGGTTCCGGCGTCCGTGGCGCGCACCCGTACCGCCCGCGCGTCGTCGGGGTCGGGTTCGCGCACGATGTAGCCGTCGCGCTGGAGGCCGTCGACCAGCCGGGTCATCGTCGGGGGTTCGACCTGTTCGACCTGGGCCAGCTCACCGATCCGCATGGGTCCGGCGAACACCAGGACCGAGAGCGCGGAGAGGCGCGGGGCAGAGATGCCCAGCGCCTCATCCTCCACGCGCAGGCGACGCAACAGGTGGATCGCAGCCGAATGGAGCTGGTCGGCGACCGCGTCCACCTCTCGCGCTGGGGAAGTCCGCCGAGGCGTGGTCATCTTGCTTCGTCCGTCATATTTAGTTAGGCTACGCAAATACAACCACGGGAGGCAAACCGTGACAAGCACATCGGCCGACCTCTTCGAGGCGATCGGGCAAGGCGACACCGCGAGGGTGCGGACGATCCTGGCCGCCGAGCGGACCCTGGCGGGGACACGGGATCGTGAAGGGGTCTCGGCCTTGATGCGGGCGCGCTATCGGATGGACAAGGACCTCATCCAGGCCGTGCAGGAGCACGTGCACGAACTCGACATCTTCGAGGCGTCGACCTTCGGCGATCTGGACCGGCTCACCGAGCTGCTGGCCTACGACCCGGCCTCGGTGGTGGAACGCTCGGGCGACGGGTTCACCGCGTTGCACTTCGCCGCGTTCTTCGGCGGCCCGGAGGTCACCTCGTTCCTGGTGACGCGCGGTTCGCAGGTAGACGCGCACGGCACCGGCTGGATGACCGGGACGCCACTGCACAGCGCGGCGAGCAGCGACCACGTGGACGTGGCCCGGGTGCTGCTGGACGCTGGTGCTTCACCGGACGAACGGCAGTCGGGTGGCTGGACACCGCTGCACGCCGCCGCCCACAACGGGAGCGCAGCGATGGTCGCGCTGTTGCTGGAGGCGGGGGCGGACCCATCGCTCACGAACGACGACGGCCGGACGCCCGCGGACCTCGCCATCGAGGGAGGCGACGTCGCGACCATCGCCCTGCTCGGCGGCTGAGCCGCACGCTCAGGCGGCGTATGGCGCGAACGCGTAGTCCTGGGCCACGGAGTCGCAGGGGTTGCCGCGGCCGAACAGGATGCGACCGTCGGTGACATCGGCGATGCACCAGAACACCGTCTTGGACGCGTCGGCAACGCCGGGTTCCGGATGGCGGCAGATCGAGTCGGGCGCCCCTTCGTGATCGGACAGGACGGTGCGCAGGGTGATCTCATTGATCGAAGAGGGCGGCTGTTCGGCGAGCAGGGTCCGGGCCCGTTCGAACCGCACGGCCGAGCGTTTCGCGTAGTCGGGGTCGCCTTCGAACGGCAACATGCGATCGCACACGTAGTGGTTCGTGTGGGCGAGGTGGCCCGCTTCGTCCAGCCCGGTGACCTCGGCGTCGGTGGCGCTGCCCTCGACGTTGGCCACGCCGCCGTCGGCGCTCGTCAACACGTTGTTGTAACTGGAGGCGCGATCGGGCCGCAGCGCCATCGCCACCATCTCGTCG
>JBKPMF010000049.1:0-9321 GCA_046732015.1 Actinomycetota bacterium | reverse complement strand
CAGTGGGGTGCCATCAACGTGACAGGCCCGCACGCACGGGAGCTGCTCGAACGGCTCACGGACGATGTGGTCGACGTGCCCTATCCGGGCTTCGCCGACATCACGGTGGCCGGCGTGCCGTGCCGGGCGATCCGGAGCGGGTTCACCGGCGAGCTCGCGCTCGAACTCCACCATCCTCGTCGGCGAGGCCCCGAGCTGTGGTCCGCGCTCGCCGACGCCGGTCGCGAGTGGGACCTGCATCCGCATGGCCTCGATGCGCTCGAACTGCTGCGTTTGGAGAAGGGGCACATCTACCTTGGCCAGGACACGATGCCCGACGACACGCCGGCCAAGCTGGGGATGTCGTGGGCGGTGGACATGGCGAAGCCGTGGTTCGTGGGCAAGCGTGCGCTCGAACGCATGGATGAGCTGCCGTTGTCGCGACGGCACGTGGGGCTGGAGTTCGCGCACGGACCCTCGGATATCGCCGAGCTGCGCGGTGAACCGCTCCTGGTGGGAGACACCGTGGTCGGTCGCATCACGTCGGCCGAACACTCGATCGCCCTGGACCGGGCGATCGGCCTGGGCTGGATGCGGACACTCGACGATGGGTTCCCCGATCGGGCCACGACGGGCTCGGGCGCCACGGCGACGGTCGTGTCCACACCCTTCTACGACCCGGACGGAGAGCGGATGCGTGGCTGAGCTGCGGATCGAACTCCCCGCGGTGGTCGCGGTGCTCGCATCGGCGGATGCCTGCGACGGGGTCGAGGCACCCTCGGGCGCGTCCCTGCTGCGGGTCGCCCCCGGCGAGGTGATGGTGGTCGGTGCCGACGCTACGGCCGTGACGACCGGTGAGTCCACCGCGCTGATCGCCGACGTCTCCGACGCTTGGGTGATGTTCGTGGTCGACGGCGACGACGCGCCGGACGTCTTCGCGCGGCTCTCCGAGCTGGCGTTGCCGTCCGAAGGCTGGATCCAGGGCGAGATCGCGCACGCCGCATGCAAGGTGTTGGTCGAACCGGCCCGGATCACGATCTACGTCCCCGCGATGCTGGCGTCCCACCTCGAGGAACGCATCCGCGCCGACGCGGCGGAGGTGCTCACCTCGTGACGGGATTGCTGAAGCATCGGGAGTTCCTCACCGATCATGACCTGAAGGCGCGTTACGACGTCGTGATCGTGGGCGGCGGCGTGAACGGCCTGTCGCTGGCGTTCCACCTCGCCGAGTACCACGGCATCCGCGACGTCGCCGTGCTCGAGCGCAACTACATCGGCAGCGGCGGGAGCGGCCGCAACACCCAGGTGGTGCGCGCCACCTACAACACCACCGAGACCGTGCCGCTCTACGCCACGAGCCTGGGCATGTACCGGACCCTGTCTCAGGAGCTCGACTACAACGTGCTGTTCAGCACCCAGGGCAACCTGGACCTGTGCCACTCGACCGACACCCTGCAGGTGGAACGCGAAAAGGTCCTGCTGCACAAGCGATACGGCGTGCACACCGAGATCCTGACCCCCGAGGAGGTGCTGAAGGTCTGTCCGCTGGTCGACCTCACCGCGGGTGGCGAACTGCCGGTGATCGGCGCCAGCTATCACCCCCCGGGGGCGTTCGCCCGCCACGACTCCGTGGTGTGGGGATACGCCAGCGCCGCGAACCGGCGTGGCGTCGAGATCCATCAGGGCGTCGAGGTGATCGACGTGGATGTCGTCGACGGTGAGTGCCGCGGTGTGGTCACGAACCGGGGAACGGTGACAGCGGGGCGCGTCGTGAGCGCCGTCGCCGGATGGTCCAGCGTGCTGGCTCGCATGGCCGGCGTGCGTCTGCCCATCGAGACGATGGCGCTGCAGGCGTTCGTCACCGAGGCGTACACGCCCGTGCTCTGGGGCTTGGTCTCATCGATGGACCTCTACATCTACACGCAGCAGACCGCGCGCGGGGAGCTCGTGGTCGGCGCCGAGACGCTGCCCTACAACACCTACTCGACGCGATCGACGTACGAGTTCGCTGCCGAAGCGGCGAAGCGGACGATCCAGCTGTTGCCGTTCATGGCGAAAGCGCGGCTGATGCGGCAGTGGACCGGGCTCTGCGACATGACCCCCGACTCGAGCCCGCTGCTGGGCGAGAGCGAGGTGCGCAACTTCTTCCTGATGTCTGGCATGGGCACGTGGGGGTTCAAGGGTGCGCCGATCTTCGGCAGGACCATGGCGGAGATGCTGGCGACCGGTCGGGTCGACCCCTTGATCGCGCCGTTCGCCCCCGATCGGTTCCGCAACGATCGCATGGTGCCCGACGCCGCGAGCGCCGGCACCCACCGGTAGTGGAGCGCCAACGCCCGGAAAATCGGGGTCTGGTCATCCAGGGGGCGTTCGTGGCCGAATAGGGGTTGTGAGACTCTCCGCCGACGCGCCGGCACCCACGCCGCCGCCGTCCGAACGCCCCGCGCAGCATCGGTTCCTGGGAGCCGTGATGGGGTTGCTCTCGGCCGGCGTGGCGATCGCTGTCGCCCACCTGGTGGCCGGCTTCGTGAGCCGGGAGGCCTCGCCCGTGATCGCCGTGGGGTCCACCGCGATCGACCTCACCCCCGAATGGTTGAAGAGCTTCGCGATCCGCACCTTCGGATCGAACGACAAGACGGTCCTGCTGATCGGCATCGGGCTGGTGCTCGCGGTCGTGGCCGCCGTGCTCGGGATGGCGTCGGTCCGCAACCGGAGCATCGGGCTGATCGGTCTCACCGTGTTCGGGCTGCTGGGGATGGTTGCCGCCGTGACGCGTCCGACCGGGTCGGCCGTCGACGCGCTGCCGTCCTTGGTCGGCGCCGTGGCCGGTGGTGTCACCCTGATCTTCCTGCACGCTCGCTTGCCGCAGGCGCATGCGGACGATGCGCAGCCGTCTCCCGCGATCGGGGTGGAACGACGACGATTCCTGCTGGGCGGACTCGCGGCGGTGGGGACGGCCTTCGCGGCGGGTGCCGCGGGCCAGTTCTTCGCTCGCAGGTTCGCCGCCGACGAGTCCCGCGCCGCCCTCGAGATCCCGAAGGCGATGGATATCGCGGCGCCTGCTCCGGCGGGTGCTGAGCTGGGTCTCCCCGGCCTCAGCCCGTTCATCACACCGAACGATGAGTTCTACCGCGTGGACACCGCGCTGATCGTGCCGGCGGTGCGCGCCGAGGACTGGACGCTGCGGATCCATGGCATGGTCGATCGTGAGATCAGCGTCAACTTCGAGCAGCTCGTGGCTCGCGAACTGATCGAACGTGACATCACGCTGACGTGCGTCTCGAACGAGGTCGGGGGTCCGTACATCGGCAACGCACGGTGGGTCGGCGTGCCGATCAAACCCCTGCTGGAGGAGGCCGGGGTCGATCCCGCCGCCGACCAACTCGTCTCCCGTTCGGTCGACGGGTTCACCGTGGGAAGCCCGACCGCGGTGGTGATGGACGGGCGCGACGCGATGCTCGCCGTCGAGATGAACGGCGAACCACTCCCGCTGGAACACGGGTTCCCGGTCCGCATGGTGGTGCCCGGCCTGTACGGGTACGTCTCCGCCACGAAGTGGGTCACCGAGATGGAGCTCACGACGTTCGACGCCTTCGACCCGTACTGGGTCAAGCGGGGCTGGGCCGAGGAAGCGCCGATCAAGACGGAGTCCCGTATCGACACCCCGAAGCCGTTCGCGAAGGTGGCGGCGAGCGGCGCGGTGGTGGCGGGCGTCGCCTGGGCTCAGCACGTCGGCATCGAGCGGGTCGAGGTGCGCGTGGACGAAGGTCCGTGGCGCCAGGCCGAGCTTGCCGCCCAGGACACGACCGACACCTGGCGCCAGTGGCGGTTCGCCTGGGACGACGCCATCCCCGGGAACCACTCCCTGCAGGTGCGCGCCACCGACGCCGGGGGAAGCACCCAGACCGCCGAGCGGGTGACGCCGTTCCCGGATGGTGCCACCGGCCAACACCAGATCGTGGTCACGGTCACCTGACCGCGACCCATCGACGTCGCTCCCGGCAACCACATGCCCACGCGGGAGCGGCGCGCCCAGGGATGGTCATGTCGGCCATCCCCCGAACAGGAAGGAACGAGCATGACGCTCTTCACCAAGGGACGCGCGGCCACGGTCGCAGCGGTCGCCGCGCTCGCGATCGTCACCGCTGCATGCAGCAGCGACGATGCGAGCGAGCCCGCAGCCTCCGACGGAGGCATGAGCTCCACGATGCCCAGCCCGCAGGCCATGTCGACCGAGTTCGGCGCCGGATGCGCCGCGGTGCCCGCTGACGGCGCCGGCAGCTTCGAGGGCATGGCCATGGACCCGGTCGCCACGGCGGCCTCGAACAACCCCGCCTTGTCGACGCTGGTGACGGCCGTGACCAAGGCCAAGCTGGTCGACACGCTGAACGGTGCCGAGGACGTCACCGTCTTCGCTCCCACCGACGACGCGTTCGCCGCGATGGACGCGGATACGCTGGCCGCGGCTCTCGACGACCCGAAGGGTCTGCTGACCACGGTGCTCACCTACCACGTGGTCCCCGGTCGGCTCAGCCCCGAGGACCTCGCCGGAACACACGAGACGTTGGAAGGCGACACGCTCGAGGTGACCGGCAGCGGTGAGGACTTCACCGTCAACGGCGACGCCGCGGTCGTGTGCGGCAACGTCCAGACGGCGAACGCCACCGTCTACCTGATCGACGGTGTCCTGCTCCCGCCGCAGGGTTGATCCACCGTTCCGTCAGATCCACGAAGGCCGGGAGCACCCCCTCGCTCCCGGCCTTCGTGCCGTCCCGGTTCGGCCCCGCGTGGTGGCCGCCGGTAGACTCCCGCCATGGCCGAACCGGTGGTGGGCGTGATCATGGGGTCTCGATCCGATTGGGAGACCATGCAGCACGCCGCGGACACCCTCGAGGCGCTCGGGGTGCCGTTCGAGACCCGCGTGGTGTCGGCTCACCGCACGCCTGACCTCCTCTTCGAGTACGCCTCCACGGCGGCCGAACGCGGACTCCAAGTGATCGTGGCGGGTGCCGGTGGGGCGGCCCACCTCCCCGGTATGACCGCCGCGAAGACGCAGCTGCCCGTGCTGGGCGTGCCCGTGGAATCGAAGGCGCTCAAGGGCATGGACTCGCTGCTCTCGATCGCGCAGATGCCGGCGGGCGTGCCCGTGGGCACCCTGGCGATCGGACGCGCGGGCGCCGTCAACGCCGCGCTGCTGGCCGCCTCGATCGTGGCGCTCGGGGACGCCGCGCTCAGCGAACGGTTGCAGGAGTACCGCGCCTCTCAGACCCGCACCGTGCTCGAGCATCCCGACCCGTCGGCGTGACGCGGTGGTGACGCGCGTCGGCATCATCGGTGGCGGCCAGCTCGGCCGCATGTTGGCGCTCGCCGGTGCACCGCTCCAGATCGCCTGCACCACGCTGGACCCGGCAGCCGGTTCCCCGGCCTCACAGGTCGCGCCGGCGATCGTCGGCGCCTACGACGACCTCGAGCGCCTCACCGAGCTCGCCGTCGGCGTCGACCTCGTGACCTACGAGTTCGAGAACGTGCCGGTCGATGCGGCCCGGTTCGTCGAGACGCTGCGGCCGGTGTTCCCGCCGCCGGCCGCCCTCGAAGCGGCGCAGGACCGCCTGTCGGAGAAGCAGCTGTTCGAAGGGGTCGGCCTCGAGGTGCCGCCGTATGCGCCGGTGGATTCGCTCGACGCCCTCACCGACGCGCTCGCCCACATCGGCACACGCGCGGTGCTGAAGTCGCGCCGACTCGGCTACGACGGCAAGGGTCAGGCCGTGATCCACGACCCCGCCCTGGCCGAGGACGCGTGGCGCTCGATCGGCGAGGTCCCCGCGTTGCTCGAGGCGTTCGTACCGTTCGACCGGGAGGTCTCGATCGTGGCCGCGCGCGGTCGCGACGGATCATTCGCCGCCTACCCGTTGGTCGAGAACCATCATCGCGACGGTATCCTGCGCCTCACGCTGGCGCCTGCGCCCGACGCGACCGAGGCGATGCAGACGGCGGCCGAACGACACGCGCGCACGGTGATGGACTCGCTCGGCTACGTCGGCGTCCTCGCGATCGAGCTGTTCTGCGTGGGGGAGCGGCTGCTCGCGAACGAGATGGCGCCCCGTGTGCACAACAGTGGCCACTGGACCGATGTCGGCGCCGAGACGAGCCAGTTCGAACAGCACCTGCGCGCGATCGTGGGGCTGCCCCTCGGGTCGAGCGAACCCGTGGGGGTGAGCGCCATGGTGAACCTGATCGGCGCGGTGCCCGATCATCGGGCGATCGCCCAGATCGACGGAGCGCACCTGCACGACTACGGCAAAGAGCCGCGACCCGGTCGCAAGGTGGGGCACATCACGGTTCACGCCGACGATCGCGACCCCTTGGAGCCGCGGCTGCTCCGCGTGCAGCAGCTGGTCAAGGCGTCCCTCTAAGGATCCGTGGCGTTCGTCAGGTCGTATCCGAACGATGCCGCGTTGGGCACCGAAGGATGCGCCAGGCCCGCGGGGCCTTTGGCGAACGCCCGCATGATGTTCAGCGTGATCCGCACCGCCCGCTTGTCGCACGTATCGGAGCGCACGGGGTCGTAGCAGCGGAGCGTCTTCACCCAGCCCTGGCTCCCGACGTCGAACACCCCGGCGTCGTCGCGGGTGGTGTAATACGTCATGTCGGCGGCTCGCGGCTGTCCTTTGCAGGTGAGCGGGGAGTGGGCCATCACCTGGATCGACCCCGGGGTGGGGGCGTTCGGGAAGATGCGGTCGTATTCCATGTCGACCGCGCCGGGGATCCTGGCGCCGTCGTGCATCCCCGTGTCTTTGAACACCCACTGGTCGGCGTCGTTCACGACCATGTCGGCGTGCACGGGGTTGCATTCGTACATCGCGCCCAGCAGTTCGCTTTCCGGCTTGGACACCGGGGCGGCGCGCCAGTTGACCGTGACCTCGGCGTTGTTCACGCCGAACAGCGGGTCCTCGTTGGCATCCTTGTAGGCGACGACGTGGCGATCGTCTCCCAGCGGGGAGGGTTCCAGGCGGATGTGGCGGTAGATCGCATTGGCGCCCAGGAAGGCGATGTTGACCCCGTCGGCGCGCGCCGCGGTGGCGGCGTCACGCATCCCGGTCGACCAGTACTCGTCGTGGTCGAGCGAGATCAAGGCTTGATGGTTCCGCACCAGGTTCGGCCGGGCGTGCAGGTCGAGGTCGGAGGAATACGTGACGTCGAGACCCTGCTTCTCGGCCAGCACCACGAAGGGCAGGCTGGTCAGTAGCCCGCCGGCTCCGCGACCCCCGTACGGGCGGTCGAACGAGACCACCCGTGAGCGCGTCTTGAAGGATCCGTCGGGTCCGACATACAGGCTGTGGCCGCCCCACGTGTTGTAGGCCTGCCACGTCGTGACCTGCTGCTGGATCACGAGCGCGGCGTGGCTGGCGTCGTTGCGAACGATCAGGGGGACGTATGCCTGGCCCCCGGCGCTCGAGACCAGCTTCAGCAGGTAGGTGCCCTCGGGCCAGTCCTTGCGGATGTGCACGGTGGTCGATGGCTGCCACGCCGTCTCGACCATGTTCGTGACCGGCGTGGTGGTGGGATCCGGCTGGTTGTCGCCTGGGATCGACGACGACCTCCAGACCTTGCGACCCCCGAGACCCTGGTAGTAGCCCATGCGGTAGGCGCGCACTTCGAAGGAATCCGCCGTGGTGTCGACGTAGAGGCGGACGTCGGCGCCGCGCTGCACCGTGACCTTGTCGGCGAACCCGAAGATCCCGTGCTTGGCGGTGGCGGGGATCTGCCACGAGGAGGTACCGGCCCGCCGGTTCTCGAGCCAGATCCGGTTCGAGGAAAACGCCGAAGGCACAGGTCCCGGGCTGGCGTTCGCCTGCGTCATCGTCGCAGTGCCCACCATGTACAGCAGGACGACGAGCGAGATCAGACCGTGACGGGGACGGGGGGTCACATGGCCATCTTGCACCCTTCGCCGTCACGGTGTCGGGCCCCTCCGCCGTGTCAGCCCCGCAGGGTCGCGCAGATGTCTTCCTGCCTGCCGGTTCGTGAGCGGATCGATTGCGTGCCGTTCGGATCGGTGTCGATCACGATCCTTCCCGTGTTGACGATGCTCATCGGCTCACTGCCGGGCCCGAGGTCGCCGGGGAAGAAGAAGAAGAACCAGGTACCTCGGGCGGTCAGCGTCGAAGAACCATCCGCGTGGAAGATGGTCGTTCCCGGACCGGAGATGTTCCGAACGATCGAGGTGCCGCTGTCGGGCTCGGTGAGCCGAACCTTCAAGGTGCCGCTGGTGATCGTGCGAACCGGGTCGCCGTTGGCGTTCATCCACGTCTTGGCGTACTCGCGGTTCACCAGGATGTCGGCGACGATCCCGAAGTCCGGACACACGCCGGGGAGTTCGATGACCGGTGGCAACGGAAGGGGTTCCTTCACCGGTTTGCCGGCCGAGGCCGACGCGGGGATCAACAGGACCAGGGAGGTGATCGAGACCAGCACAGCCAACCGACGCATGAAGCCCTCCTTCACCATGCGGGCATCTGCACGGATCGCGGGAGATCTCGCGACCGTAGCCGCGCTACCCCAGGGTTGTCAACTTGAGCAACCGCCGCTACGAGCTCGTCTCGTCCAGGAGCTGGAGGAGGTCGTGGGCGGCCAGCTCGATCGCCTTGTGACGCCATTCGGATGCTCGATAGACGCAGGCGATCAGGCCTGTTCGATGGACCCGGCGAAGGTCTCCGTACACGAACGCGTAGCGAGCCTTCGTCTCGTCGGCGGCGCCTTCCGTGAGACCGAGGAACCAATCCGAGTACTCGTCCCAGGGATGGGACTCGAGGAACGAGTTCTCCGCCTCGGCCTTCGGTTGGACCTCGCCCCAGTCGCTGTCGAGGACGTACTGCTTCGCCTTGATCAGCTTCCGAGCGTGAGTAACGGCTCGTTCGTTCACGGTGTAGGTAGCCATCGAGTCATCCCTAGCCTCGAGCGACGAGATCGAAACCCCGCAAAGACGTCCGGCAGGAGCTGCGGAAGGTCGACTGGCCCAACCGCCGTGAGCTGGCCTCCTACACCGTCGTCGTTCTGGCCACGATCGTGGTCATGACCGCCTTCGTCGCCTCGCTCGACTACGCCTTCCTGAAAGGCGTCGTCAGGATCTTCGGCTGACCGCGAACCTGCACACGACCGCCGTCGCTGACACTCGGTAGCGTTGTCCCGATGTCGAGGGTGTTGGTGACTGGGATGTCGGGAACTGGCAAGTCGGCGGCTCTCGCCGAACTTGGCCGACGCGGTTGTCGAGACGGATGAGCCAGGCTGGTGCGAGTACGTCGAGGCGTCCGACGAGTTGCACCGCGGCGAGTGGCTCTGGGT
>JBKPMF010000048.1:0-7838 GCA_046732015.1 Actinomycetota bacterium | reverse complement strand
GTCCTTGATGGTGCTGTACGGCGCCACCACGGGTCGCGACGGCATCGGCGGGGTGAGCGTGCTCGCGAGCGCCACGCTGGACGATTCGAGCCAGGACGCCAGGCCGTCGGTGCAGATAGGCGATCCGTTCGCGGAGAAGCTGTTGATCGAGGCCTCGCTCGAGCTGATCCAGCAGGATCTGCTCGAGGGGCTCCAGGACCTGGGCGGCGCCGGGATCACCTGCGCGGTGAGTGAGTCGGCGGCGCGGGCGGACATGGGCGCCGTGCTCGACCTCGATGCCGTCCCGTTGCGCGAGCCGGGCATGGAGGCATTCGAGATCCTCACCAGCGAGTCACAGGAGCGCATGCTCGCGATCGTGCACCCCTCGAAGCTCGATGCCGTCACCGCCGTGTGCGAACGATGGGGGCTGCGCACCGCCGTGATCGCCGAACTCGTCGAGGGCGGCACGCTCACCGTGATGCACGGAGGCGAGGTCGTCGCCGAGATGCCGGCCACCTCGTTGACCGACGAGGGCCCCGAGTACGACCGGCCGCAGGAAGCGCCGGCGACCACGGTCGAGGACGATCCCACGTTCGCGCCGTTCGAGGGCGACCTGCGCGAGGCGTTCCTCACCCTCGTGACGTCGCCGAACATCGCGAGCAAGGCGTGGATCTGGGAGCAGTACGACTCGATCGTCCAGGGCCAGACCGTCGCCGGGTCGGGCAGCGACGCCGCCATCGTGCGCGTTCCCGGCTCGCTGAAGGGCCTCGCGCTCAGTAGCGATGGCAAGGGCCGGTTCGGCTCGCTCGACCCGTACCTGGGCACGATGCACGCCGTCGCGGAGGCGGCCCGGAACGTCGCGGTGAGCGGCGCCAAGGCCCTCGCGATCACGAACTGCATGAACTTCGGCAACCCCGAGCGGCCGGTCGTGATGTGGCAGTTCGCCGAGTCGATCCGAGGCATGCGCGATGCATGCGAAGCGCTGGCGACCCCCGTCACGGGCGGCAACGTCAGCTTCTACAACGAGACGGGCACGTCGGCGATCTGGCCCACGCCCGTGATCGGCATGCTGGGGCTGCTCGAGGATCATCGGCTGCGGATCCCCACCGCCTTCCCGCGAGCGGGGCTGGCGATCTACCAACTGGGCGAGACCTTCGCCGAACTGGGTGGCTCGGAGTTCGCCGAAGCGGTCCTCGGCGTCGTGGCCGGGCGTCCGCCCGCGCTCGATCTCCACCGCGAGCGAGCCCTGCACGACCTGCTGTACGAAGGGGCGCGGAACGATGTGCTCGCCAGCGCCCACGACTGCAGCGACGGCGGGCTCGCGATCGCGTTGGCCGAAGCCGCGATCGGCGAAGGCCACGGGTTCGCGGTGACGATCGGTTCGGACCTGCCGTCCCACGTCGAGCTCTTCAGCGAATCCGCGTCCCGCGTGGTGGTGAGCGTGGCGCTCGAGCACGAGGAGCAGCTGCGGGAGCTCGGCACGGCGCACGGCGTGCCGATGGCGCGGCTCGGCGAGACCGGGGGGCCGCGGGCCGTGTTCGCCGGGCTCTTCGAGATCGACGTCGCCGAGTTGCTGGAGGCCTACGAGACCGCGATCCCGCGCCTGCTCGGCGAGACCGGCTGACGCCGGTGGTCCTCGAAGCCGTCACCTTCGACTTCTGGGACACGCTGGTGGCGATGGACGGCTCGTCCGTGACGATGCGCGACCGCCAGATCGACGGGTTCGCCGATGCCCTGCTCCGGCACGGTCACACCAGGGAGCGTGACGAGCTCGTCGAGGTGTTCGCCGAGAACTGGACCCGGTTCGAGGCGCAGTGGGAGGCCAACGCCGGCCAGTACACACCGACCGATGCCACCGACTTCATCCTGGAACGGCTGGGCGTATCGGTCACCCCGTCGATGCGGGCCGACCTCATCGATGCGTTCCGGATCGTGGGGGAGCGGGCCGATCTGGAGCCGGCGCCCGGCATCGAGGAGTGCCTGTCGACCCTCCACGGCGCCGGGGTCAGGCTCGCCATCGTGTGCGACGTGGGTCTCACGCCTTCTCCCACCCTGCGCGACCGTCTCACGGGGTTCGGCCTGCTGCGATGGTTCGACGGATGGTCGTTCAGCGACGAGACCGGGTGGTTCAAGCCCGCGCCCGAGGCGTTCCTGCCGGCGCTCGAAGCGCTCGACATCTCGGATCCCACCGTTGCGGCGCACGTCGGGGACAACCGTCGCACCGATGTCGCGGGCGCGCTCGCGCTGGGGATGACGGCCGTGCGATACACCGGGCTGCGGGATGCGACGGCCGCGGGTCCCGAGGCTGACCATGTCGTCGACGACCATCGGAAGATCCCGGCCCTGCTCGGCCTCGCCTGAGTCGTTAGAGCCCGAGGATCTCGTCGAGGTCCCAGGTGAGGTCCCACGCACCATCGGACGTGTTGGAGATCACGGTATGGGACGTGCCGGACGTGGGGTCGATCACGCTCCGGAACGAGACGCCGGCGTCATAGCCCTCGAGCCACACGACGTCGCTCGTGGCATGCAGGTGGAAGCCGAGCCCGTACCGCCTCTCTTCCTCCGGCCAATCGCTCCGTGGCCGCACCATCTCGGCCACGCGCTCCGTCGGGACGATGCGACCGGCGAACAGCGCATCCCAGAGGGCGTGCAGGTCGGCCGCCGTCGAGTAGATGCCACCGTCGCCGGAGCCGCGAACCGGCAGATGGAGGACGTTCGTGCGCGGCCCGTCGTTCTCGAGATAGCCCAGGGCCGCCGTGCCAGGGAGCTCATCCGAGCGGAGGAACGCGGTGTCCACCATCCCGGCCGGCTCGCACACCCGCTGGTGGACCAGGTCGTGGAAGGGCACACCGCTCGCGCGCTCGGCGATCAACGCCAGCACGACATAGCCGCCGTTGTTGTAGGCGAACCGCTCGCCCGCGGGGGAGACGGTCGCGTGCCCGTCCAGGACCGAGAGATACCGCTCGGTGGTGGTCAACCGGTGCACGGGCACCGGCAACACGTAGTCGGTGACCGACTCCATCGCGTCCTCATCGACGTAGTCGCCGATGCCCGAGCGATGCGCCAGGAGGTGCTCGAGCGTGACGTCGTCGGCGATCAGGGGCAGATCGTCCCCGAGCACCGAGCGGGCGGTCGTGGTGAGCTCGAGGGTGCCGTCCTCGACCAGGCTCATCACGGTGAGGGCCGTGAATCCCTTCGTGCAGCTCGCCGTCGCGAACAAGGTGGCGGGGGTGTTGGGGATGGCATGCGCTCGGTCGGCGTGGCCATAGGCTTTGGCGAGCTCCAGCTCGTCACCACGGTCGACACGCACCACACCGGAGAACCCGGTACGCGTCGCCGCCGAATCGACCGCTTCTTCAAGGGGTTGCATCCGTCAGACTCTAGCGAGCCGAGGGGCCGCCGATGGGACGGTTCCTTGCGGTTCGGTTTCACATCTCGCGTCCCCCACGCGTTGTTCACTACGACAAGCGAGAGGGATCCCCAGGAGGATGACGGTGAGCGGTGCGCATCGGTCGGGACCAGGGCGGGGGACGATCCCGCCGTTCCAGACGTTCCTGGAGGCCAACCGGGCGCCGGTGTACCGATTCCTGGTGGTGGCGGTCGGTCCCCAGGACGCCGACGACGTGTTCCAGGAGACGTTCATGGCCGCGCTCAAGGCCTACCGGCGGCTCACCGACGGCACGAAGCTCGACCGGTGGATCCTCATGATCGCCTCACGCAAGGCGATCGATCACCACCGTGCCGTGTCGCGTCGAGCGGTCCCCAGCGAGGACCTGCCCGAGACCGCCACCACCGATCGCGGACTGTTCGACGCCGACGATCCGCTCTGGAGGGCGGTCCGCTCGTTGCCACCCCGCCAGCGGGTGGCGGTGGTGCTCCGTCATGTCCTCGACCGTTCCTACGCTGACATCGCCGAGCTGATGACGAGTTCGGAACCGACCGCCCGCGCCAACGTTCACCAGGGCACGAAACGACTCAGGGAGCTGATGACATGAACGTGCAGCGAGACCTCAAGGGCCTCAGCCCTCGCTCCGACGCCGCTCGCGATTCGCGCGCCGCGGCCCAGGACCTCGCTCGCCGAGCCGCCGCCGAGGGCCAGATCGACGTGGCCGTCGCCACGATGGATTCGCCGATCGGTGAACTCACGGTCGCGGTGACCCGTCGGGGCCTGGTGACCGTGGCGTTCGAGGGCGAGGACCGCGACGTGCTGTTCGAGCGCCTCGCCCGCGAGCTCTCCCCCCGGGTGATGGAGGCCACCGCGCCGACCGACGAGGCCCGGCGTGAACTCGAGCAGTACTTCGGCGGTGACCGGCGCCGGTTCGAGATCACGGTCGACCGTTCCCTGATCGGGCCGTTCGCGCAGAAGGTGCTGCGGGCCACCAGCGAGATCGGCTACGGCGAACTCGCGACTTACGGCGACATCGCCGGGAGGATCGACCGTCCGAAGGCCGCTCGCGCCGTCGGCAGTGCGCTTGGCTCCAACCCGATCCCCATCGTCATCCCGTGCCATCGCATCGTGGGTGCCGGCGGCAAGCTGACGGGGTATGCAGGCGGGCTGCCCCGCAAGGAGACCCTCCTGCGTCTGGAAGGTTCGTTGCTCGAGCTCTGAGCCGCCCGTTGCGTTTCCTTGCCGTGTCCGTCCTCGCTGTCATGTCTGGGCGTAGCACCTGACATGAGGCGGATCGGCGTGACGGTCGGGATCGTGATGGTGGCGCTTCTCTCATCCTGCAGCGGTTCGCGCACGGTGTCGGCGCCCGAGCCCCCGCAGCGGGCCGACGCCAGCGTCGCGATCGCGTTGCAGGCCGATGGCCAGGCGTCGATGTCTTTGACGCTCTCGCGCTTCGATCCGATCACCACGCCGGCACTGGCCCGGCGGGTGGCGCATCTCGCCTTCCCGGGATCGGACGCCGTCACCGTGGACGACGATCGCAGCACCGGGCACACCGTGGCGCTGCGTGTGGGGTCCGCGTTCACCCGAGGCCGCCCGGCGAGCTACCGGTTCCCCGGCGCCCCGCTCTTCACGGCGTTCCGCGAAGGCGGCTTCTCCACCGGCGATCTCACCCTCTGCTGGCCGGACGTGCCCGCGGAGGTGCACAGCGAGGCCAGGGTGACGCCGGTCGACGATTGCCTGCGGTGGTGGGGGAACGCGATGGGTCATGACATCCCGGCGGTCGAGATCGTGCTCCATCCGGAGCCGTGGCGTTGGGTGGTGGGGATGAGCGCGCTGGTGCTGTCGCTCCTGGCCGCCTCGGTTGCCGTCGTCGCCGCGAACTCGTGGACGGCCCGCCGGTGGGCCTTCCCGGGCGTGGTGGTCGCGGCCACCGTGATGTCGGCCGTGTTCGGACAGGTGTCGATCTGGGCGGGCGGCGCGGCGGGGATGACCACGAACCTGCTGCTCACGGGCGTGGCAGGGCTCGCGCAGACGTCCGTACTGGTGGCGACCGCCCTCCTGGCCACTGCGAGCCTCACCCTCGTCGTGGTGTGTCTGGGGATCAGCATCCACACCATCGGGACCTGGTCGAACACGGCCCGGCTCCTCCGAACCGTGCCACCGAGATCCGACCGGACCTCGGCCTGATCCCGTCGCGGGTTCGCACGGCCGCCCACGCTTCCAGCCGGTAAACTGACGTCCTCGTGGGAGCCGAATCGCCGAAGGAGGAATGCGGACTCTTCGGGGTGTGGGCTCCGGGCGATGACGTCGCGCGGCTCACCTATTTCGGACTCTTCGCCCAGCAGCATCGCGGGCAGGAATCGGCCGGCATCGCGGTCAGCGACGACCACACGATCCTGGTGTTCAAGGACCTCGGCCTCGTCAGTCAGGTCTTCAATGAAGCCACGCTGACCACGCTGCACGGCGACCTCGCGATCGGCCACACCCGGTACTCGACGACCGGCTCCACCACGTGGGACAACGCCCAGCCCGTGTTCAAGACCGACGGCGCCCACACGCTGGCGCTCGGACACAACGGCAACCTGGTCAACACCCATGAGTTGGCGGACATGGTGCCGTCCGGCGCCGCCACCACGGACTCCGACATCGTGACCACGCTGCTCGTGCAGCGGATGACCGAGACCGGCGGGCTGGAGGAGGCATGCATGCAGGTGCTGCCGAAGCTGAGCGGTGCCTTCTGCTTCGTGATGATGGATGAGCGGAGCGTCTTCGCGGCGCGCGACCCCTTCGGGGTGCGGCCTCTGTCGATCGGCCGGCTCCCCAACGGGTTCGTGGTGGCGTCCGAGACGTGTGCGCTCGACATCGTCGGTGCGGCGTTCGTCCGCGACGTCGAACCCGGTGAACTGATCCGCTTCGACGACCGTGGGCTGCACTCGGTGCGGTTCGCCGAGTCGCCACGTCGCGCGTTGTGCGTCTTCGAGTCGGTCTACCTGGCGCGGCCGGACTCACGGTTCGAGGGCACGAGCGTGCACGAGTCCCGACGCGAGATGGGCCGCATCCTGGCGCGTGAGCATCCCGTCGATGCCGACATGGTGATCGCCGTGCCCACCACGGGGCACAGCGCCGCCCAGGGATACAGCGAGGTCAGCGGCCTTCCCTACGGCGACGGCCTCTACAAGAACAACTACGTGGGACGCACGTTCATCCAGCCGTCCCAGACCCTGCGTGACCGTGGCGTCCGGCTCAAGCTCAACCCGCTGCCCGATTCGATCCGGGGCAAACGCCTGGTGGTGATCGACGACTCGATCGTGCGCGGCACCACCACGAAGCAGGTCGTGGCGGCGCTGCGCGAGTCCGGTGCCACCGAGGTGCACCTGCGGATCACGTGTCCCCCGCTGAAGTGGCCGTGCTTCTACGGCATCGACATGCCCACGCGCCAGGAGCTGATCGGCGCCGACCTCACCGTGGAGGAGATCGGCGCCTACGTCGCCGCCGACTCCCTCGGGTACCTGTCGCTCGACGGCATGGTGGAGGCCGCCGGGGGCGGTAAGGACCGATTCTGCCGGGCATGCTTCGACGGCGAGTACCCGATCGAGATCCCCGCGCAGGCCGGCAAGTTCGTGCTGGAAGATCAACTCCAGCTGCCCACGTGATCGCGGGCCGATGAGCAAGGCCTACCGTGACGCCGGCGTGGACATCGAAGCGGCGGCCAAAGCCGTCACGCTGATCGGCGACCTCGCGGCCCGGGCCCGGCGTCCCGAAGTGGCCGACGAGGTGGGCGGGTTCGCCGGCCTCTTCCGGATCGGTGGCGACCGTATGTTGGCGGCGGCCACGGACGGGGTGGGCACGAAGCTCGAGATCGCTCGGATGGCCGGCCGACTGGACACGGTGGGCATCGACCTGGTGGCGATGTGCGCCGACGACGTGGTGTGCACCGGCGCCGAACCGCTCTTCTTCCTGGACTACCTGGCGGTGGGCCGGGTGGTGCCCGAACGGGTGGCCTCCCTGGTAGAAGGCGTCGCCGAGGGGTGCCGACGAGCGGGCTGTGCCCTGCTGGGCGGCGAGACCGCCGAACATCCCGGCGTGATGCCCGACGATCAGTTCGACCTGGCGGGGTTCTGCGTGGGGGTGGTGGCCGAGGCCGATCTCCTGGGGCCGGACCGTGTCGGTGAAAGCGACGTGCTGATCGGGCTCGCGTCCACCGGACTCCACGCCAACGGCTACGCCCTGGTGCGCAAGGCCCTCGATCGCTACGACCTCACGGACACCCCCGAAGGGCTCACGCGCCCGCTCGTCGACGAGCTGCTGGAGCCCTGCGCGATCGACGCGCCGGTGGTCCTGTCGCTGGCTCGCGACGGGATGCTGCACGCCGCGGCGCACATCACCGGCGGCGGGTTCCACGAGAACATCCCCCGCGCGCTGCCTCCCGGGATGGGCGCGGAGGTCCACCGCGGAGGGTGGCCAGAGC
>JBKPMF010000047.1:0-11609 GCA_046732015.1 Actinomycetota bacterium | reverse complement strand
AGTCCGACGCGATCAAGGCGATGCTCACGGTCAACGGCGTGATCGGCACTTGGGCCGGCCCGGACGAGCCCGGTACCGCGTACGTGATGCTCCACCACTCGATCGGGGACGTGGGCGACGGGCACCTCGGCAGCTGGGGTTTCCAGCAGGGCGGCATGGGCGCGGTGAGCGATTCGATCCGCCGCAGCGCCGAGTCCTTCGGCGCCGAGATCCGCACCGACGCCAAGGTCGCGAAGATCCTCACCCGCAGCGGCCGCGCGGTGGGCGTGGCGCTGGAGAACGGCGAGGAGCTGCGCGCGCCGGTGGTGGTCAGCACGATCCACCCGAAGATCGCGTTCCTCGATCTGCTCGACAAGCATGAGCTGCCCGCCGACTTCGTGTGGGACATCGAACGGTGGAAGACACGTTCGGGTACGGTGAAGGTCAACGTGGCGATCAGCGAGCTGCCGGACTTCACCGCGATCCCCGGCACGAACCAGCAGGACCATCACACCGGATCGGTGGAGCTGTGCTTCAGCCCGCAGTACGCCGAGCGCGCGTTCCAGGACGCGCACATCGAGCGCCGGCCCGCCACCGCGCCGTTCGTCGACGGCACGATCCCCACCACGCTCGACAAGCAACTCGCCCCCGAGGGCACCCACGTGTTCTCGATGTTCACCCAGTGGGTCCCCGACGACTGGAACACCGAGCCGCACCGCGACGAGCTCGACGCCTACGCGCAGCGGATCTTCGACGGGTACAACGACCTGGCGCCGAACTTCAAGGACTCGATCATCGACTACCAGGTGATCGGCCCGTACGACATGGAGCAGGACCTGGGCCTGATCGGCGGAAACATCTTCCACGGCGAGCTCAGCGTCGATCAGCTGTTCCACATGCGCCCAGCGCCGGGGTACGCGGACTTCCGCACCCCGATCAGGGGCCTGTACCACGGTTCGTGCGCCACGCACGGCGGGGGCGGCGTCAACGGCATCCCCGGGTGGCAGGCCTACAAGATGGCGGTCAAAGACAAGGCCGTCGCCAAGAAGTAGTTGACCGACCCTGCAGCCTGAACCCACGGTGAACGGCGACACCCGGACCGCGCTCGAGCGCATGCTCGAAGCGCGGTCCGTCGCCGTCGTGGGCGCCTCCGTCAAGCCGCTGTCGCTGGGCAACCAGATGGTGGTGGAGCTGCAGCGCGGGGGCTACGAAGGCTCGATCTATCCGGTGAACCCCGGCTACGAAGAGGTCCTGGGGCTCCGGTGCTACCCGTCGATCGGTGAGCTCCCCGAGCCGGTGGACCTGGCGATCCTTGGGGTGTCGAACGCCCGCATCGAACAGGCGTTGCGCGATGCCGTCGCCGCCGGCGCGCGTTCGGCGGTCACGTTCTCCTCGTTGTTCGAGGAGGAGCCGCCCACCGACGTGCCGGCGCTGCCCGAGCGGCTCGGCGCGATCGCGCGGGCAGCAGGCATCGCGATGTGCGGCGGCAACGGCATGGGGTTCCTGAACCTGGACACCGGCTTGCGGGCCACCGGGTTCGCGACGCCCGACGACATGCGGGCCGGACCGGTGACGTTCATCTCGCACTCGGGGTCGGCGTTCGCCGCGGTGGCGTTCAACGATCGCGGCATCGGGTTCAACCTGATCGTGTCGAGCGGTCAGGAGATCGTCTCGACCATGGCCGACTACATGGACTACGCGCTGGGGCTGGAGTCCACCCGCGTGCTGGCGTTGCTGCTCGAGACCGTGCGCGATCCGCACGGGTTCCGCACCCAGCTCCAGCGGGCCGCCGAGGCCGGCATCCCGGTGGTGGCGTTGACGGTGGGTCGCACCGAAGGGTCCAAGCCCATGGTGACCGCCCACTCGGGTGCGCTGGCGGGCGAACACGGCGCCTACGAAGCGGTGTTCGACGCCTACGGCGTGCACGAGGTGCTGACCCTCGACGAGATGGCCGACGCGATGGAACTCTTCTCCAGCCCACGCCGGGTGCGCGGCCCGGCCCGCGGCATCGCCTCCGTCCACGATTCGGGCGGTGAGCGTGCCTTGTTCGTGGACATGGCCAACGACCTCGGCGTGCCGTTCGCCGCGATCACCGAGCAGACGCGCGCGGCGATCGACGACACGCTGGACCCGGGGTTGGAGGCGACCAACCCGCTCGATGCCTGGGGCACCGGGATCGACGCCGACCGGATCTTCCGCGAGTCGTTCCTCGTGATGCACGAGGATCCCGATACCGCGGCGTTGGCGTTCGTGGTCGACCTCACGCGGCAAGGAGAGCCCTACGATGAGGGCTACCTGCAGGTGGCCAAGGACGTGTTCGAGGCGACGACGAAGCCGTTCTGCATCGTGTCGAACCTCGCGAGCGCGGTGGCGCTCGAGGAAGCCGCCTACCTGCGCGATGCGGGTATCCCGGTCCTCGAAGGGACGCGCTCCGGGTTGGTGGCGCTGCGGGCGTTGATCGCTCAGCGCGATGCCGCTGATCGTCCGCCGCTGGAAGGGCCCACGCCGGTGGCGGAGGACGTTCGTGACCGGTGGCGGCAACGCCTCGGCGAGGGCACGGAGGTCGACGAGCTCGAGGGCCTGCAGCTGCTGGCCGACTACGGGATCCCCGTCATCCCCAGCAGGGAGACCGGGTCCGTGGCCGTGGCGGTGGGCGCCGCCAACGAGCTCGGATGGCCGGTCGCGATCAAGACCGCCGCGCCGGGCGTGCAGCACAAGACGGACGTGGGCGGGGTGGCGCTGGGACTCGCCGACGCCGACGCGCTCCGTACCGCGTACGAGGACATCGCCGCCAGGCTGGGACCCCGGGTGGTGGTAGCCCCCATGGCGCCGAGCGGGGTCGAGGTCGCGCTCGGCGTGGTGCGCGACCTCACGTTCGGGCCGCTCGTCCTGGTGGCGGCAGGCGGTGTCCTGGTCGAGTTGATGAAGGACCGGCAGCTCGCGCTGCCCCCGCTCGACGAACATCGGGCCCGGTCGCTCATCGACCGGTTGCGGTCCCGCCCGTTGCTGGACGGGGTCCGTGGCGCGCCCGCCGCCGACGTCGCGTCGCTGGCGTTCGCGATCTCACGGCTGTCGGTCCTGGCGAGCGACCTCGGCGATCTGATCGCCGCGCTCGACGTGAACCCGATGATCGTCGCACCCGGCGGGTGCGTGGCCGTCGATGCCCTGGTGATCCCCGCCTCGTAGGAGCGCAATAGACTCCGGTCGTGGACACGCAGCGATTGCTGGTCCTCGGTCGCGACGAGCTGGGATCGCTCCTCCTCTCCTGGACCGAGGTGATCGACGTGCTGGAGGACGCGTTCGTCCAGAAGGCGCGAGGACTCGTTCAGAATCCACCCAAGCCGGCCGTGCGTCCTCGCGCCGACGCCTTCATCAACGCGATGCCGGCCTATCTCGGCGGCAGCGATCGCGTCGGGATCAAATGGGTGGCCGGCTTCGAGCAGAACCGTGCCAAGGGGTTGCCGTACATCTACGGCGTGTTCGTGCTGAACGATGCCGAGACCGGCCGGCCGCTCGCCCTGATGGACGGCGGGTGGATCACCGAGATGCGAACCGCCGGCGTCTCCGGCGTTGCGGTTCGGCAGGTGGCTGCGCAGCCCCGACGCCTGGCGATCGTCGGGGCGGGGGTCCAGGGCCGGCGGCATCTCGAGCTGTTGCTGGACCGATGCCCCAGCATCGAGCAGGTGCGGGTGTTCGACGCGATGCCTGCCGCGGCGGCCTCCCTCCTCGAGCACGCGCCTGACCAGGAGGGTGTGCTCGCGACCAGCGCCGAGCACGCGCTCGAGAGCGCCGATCTGGTCGTGACCCTCGTGACCGTGCCGATCGAACCTCGTCTGGATGCGTCGGGAACCGATCCGGACGCGATCCTGTTGCCCGTGGACTACGACGATGCCCTCGGACCCGTCGCTGCCAACGATGCGTCGTGCTACGTCGTCGACGATCTCGAGCAGTACGCGTCCGTTCGGGCCCGGCACTGGCAGGGGTTCCGCGATCCCGACGGTGAGCTCGCCGACGTGGTGGAAGGATCCTTCACCCTGCCTGCGCACGGGCGCCGGATGTTCCTCAACATGGGGATCGCGATGGACGACGTGGCGCTCGGGGCGCTGTGCTATGACCGCGCGATCGCTGGCGGTGTGGGCCGAACGATCGACTTCCCCTGATCATGAGGCCGAGCCTTCGGTCTCTGCCAGGGGCCTGTCACGCCGGCGCAACCGTGCCGCCAGGATCAACCCACCGATCACCATCGCGATGCTCAGGTACTGCGCTCCCGTGAGTCCGGCCACGGTCTCGTCATAGGCACGGAGGAAGTCGGTGAAGAACCGCTGGGTGCCGTACCAGAGCAGGAACGTCACCGTGAGCCACCCGGGTTGCACGCGGCGTCGCTGCAAGTACCAGAGCAGCGCCACCAACGGCAGCAGCAGGAACAGCTCGTACATCGCGGTGTTGTGGATCACGGCGCCCACGCCGCCGTCGATCGGCTCGCGCGTGTCGCCGCCCAGGTACCTCCATGCCAGCGGGAAGGTCGTCGCGGTCCCGAGGTGTTCGCCGACCGCGATGCACCCGAGCCGTCCGATCGCCAGGCCGGGCGCCAGCCCGAAGACGATCCCGTCGCTCACCACGAGGCCGGGCATCTCCGGGTGGCGCCGGGTGAACCACACGATGACGACGATGGAGATCAGGAACGCTCCCGAGAACTGCAGACCACCCTGCCACACGGCGACCATCGACATCGGGTCGCCCGAGAAGTCGCTCCAGTGGGTCAGCACGAACAGCAGCCGCGATCCGATGATGCCGAGCACGATCACCCACCACGCCAGGCGCGACAGCAGGTCGGCATCGAGGTCGCGGTCGCGGGCGTAGCGCAGGAAGACCCACACCCCGACGACGATGCCGATCGCGACGAACACGCCGAACGTGCGGATCGTCACCGGCCCGATCGACAGCTGCGGGAACGTGCGGAAGGGGATCGCGGCGAGCGCCCGGATGTCCATCGCTCGGGACCTCAGGCCAGCAGATCGTCGAGCGCATACGGCTCGAACGCGTGCTCGCACGGGTTCGCGGGCGCGACCCAAAGGGTTCGGTTGGCGACGTCGGCCACCATCCCGAACATGATGGCGCTCGACCCCGGGCCCTCCGCCGGGACGGGATGCACGCAGATGTCCTGGCCATCGGCCCCGTGGTCGGCCAGCAAGGCGCTCGCTTCCGGGACGGTCCATCGATCGCGGCCGGCGGTGAGCGCGCGGATCCTCGCCAGACGGCTCGACGAACCGTCGGAGCCGGCGGGACACACCGCGGCCACCGAGCCATCGAGCGCGTGATTCGTGTGGGTGGTGGCGTCCTGCAGGTCGCTCGCCGTGGTGGCCGTCGTCTCGACGATCGCCGTCGTGCCGTCGGCGAACGCCCAACCCCAGCTGTAGCCGCCGGCACGCTCCGGCGTCGTGACCGTGCGCCACGCCTCCTCGCGATCGCGCGCATCGAGCGCGCGACGGGCCACGATCATCCGGGGGATGCCGGGTCGTTCGTCGTTGGCGGTGAGCGACATCGCGCCCATCGCCGTGCCGAAGGCGTTCATCCCCACCAGAGGCAGGCCCGAGGCCACGACGGGGGCGATGACACCGACACCCTCGTCCGGCTGATCGATCACGATCGCGACGCTGTCCACATCGGCGGCGTACCACTGTTCCTGGTGCACGAGGAGCGGCCCGTCGACGCCGTCGAGGAGCGCGTCGGTGCAGCGTTCGCGGGGTTCGGCGACGGCCTCGGGATCGAGCACGACGTAGAGCTCCTCGAACGCGTTCGTGGCGCGCAGCGCCACCGGGTCCACGCCCGAACCCTCAGCCATCCCGGCGAGCACCTCGCTGAGGTCGGGGGCGAACCGCGTCGTGGCCTCGTCGTAGGGAGCCAACATGGCTTCGACGCGACGACGGTCCGCGCCCAGATCGGCGGCCCAGCCCATCGTGAACGAGCACGAGGCGACGATCTCCTCGCGCAGGGCCGAGCCCACGGCGACGCCGCGCTGGAAAGGTGTGCCGGTGCTGCGGATCACTCGCACGGCGGCAAGCCTACCTACCCGGATGCGTCGCCCGTACGACACGGACGTGGCGCGCTGGTATGAACGAGGTCCACGAAGAAGGAGGCGGGCATGATCGCGAGGACCTGGCGGGGTGCGGTGCGAGCCGAGGACGCCGACGCCTACGTGGAGTACCTGGAGGAGACCGGATTGTCGGCATACCGGGCAACGCCGGGCAATCAGGGCGTCTACGGACTCCGGCGCATCGACGGGGACCGCTGCGAGTTCCTGCTGGTCACGCTGTGGGACGACATGGACGCCGTACGGGCGTTCGCGGGCGACGAACCGGAGACGGCGGTCTTCTACCCGGAGGACGATCGGTTCCTGGTCGACCGCGATCTCGTGTCGTACCACTACGAGGTGGTCGCGGCCCCCGAGCAGGGCTGAGCCCGCCTAGACGAACATGCTGGGATCGGGCTCCGTGCCCGGCACCCACCCATCGTAGCCCTCGGGGAACTCCCACGGGTCCCCGTAGGTCGGGGCTCGGCGCTTGCCCAGGACCGGCGCGCGAGGCTTCTGCTTGAAGTCGAACACGTGGTCGAAGTTGTGCGTGTTGGCGATGCGCGGCGTCAACGGCTCGAGCCCCCAGTTGTCGGAGATGAACCGGAGCGGCGTGGAGAACTCACCGAGTTCGGTGTCGATCACGCCGCGCTGGGTGTACGGGCTGATCGTCAGCAGAGGAACGCGGATGCCGAGGCCGATCGGGTCCACCTCGGGCGGCATGATGGGGTCGTAGAACCCGCCCCATTCGTCCCAGGTGAGGAAGATCGCGGTGTGTTCCCACGCGTCGCTGGTCATCACGGCGTTCACGATGTCGGTGACCCAGTTGTGCGAGAAGCCCGTCGACTGCGGTGGGTGGTCGGAGAGCTCGAACCTGGGCGTCACCCACGTGACGGCCGGGAGCTTGTTGGTCTTGATGTCTTTCACGATGTTGTCCACGGGCCGCATGTGCTGATGCCACATGTCGGTGTGGAAGACCTCGGAGATCCCGTTGTAGGCGTTCCACATGTACCCGGGCTGGCCCGGGACCGCGGAGTAGTAGGCCCAGTCGATGTCCTGTTCCGAGAGTTGCTGGCCCACGGTCTTGAACGTGAAACAGGTGTCGTGCTTACTCAGGTTGCCCTTAGCGTCCTTGGCGAACACGAACACGTCCTCGCCGTAAGCGTCGCACCCCCAGCTCTTGTAGGGCTTGCCGTCCCGGAACCGTGTCTCGATGTTCTCGGGGTTGTCGATCACGCCGCCGGACTGGCCGGCGATGAAGTAGTAGTGGTTGGCGTAGCTCGGTCCGGCCGCCGACGCGTAGAAGTTGTCGGACAGGGCGTATTCCTTGGCCCACTTCCAGTAGTTCGGGATCTGGTGTTCGTTGAAGACGGTGTAGGCGTACGTGGACCCGTAGGCGCCGATGCCGAAGCCGTCCATCGCCCCCTCGTTCACGCACGTGAGGTATGCGGCGCGATCGTGCGGCAGGTCGCCGGGGAGCCATTCCGGGCAATCGATCAAGGGCTTCTCCGCCCCGAACTCGACGCCCATCTCGGTGCCGCCCTGCACACCGGGGAACCGTCCGAACACGTTATTGAAGCTGCGGTTTTCCAGCATGATGTACACGACGCGCTTGATCGGCGTCGCGGTATCGATCGTGGGGGTGACGGGATCGTCGCTGACCTTCGGGATCGTTCGGCCGCCGGTGCACGAGAACAGGACGCCACCGGCCAACGCCATGCCGGTGGTCTGCAGGAATCGGCGCCTGGCGACCGGGAGGGGATGGGAGTCGCCCCGCTCCTCGTCGTGGGGGTGGACGTGGTCGCTCACCCACCATTCCTACCAAACATCCAGGTGAAGACGGGGGAAGTTGCGGGCTCGCAACGGGTTCGCCACATCGGATGCGTAGGATTCACGGGTGCGACGATCCCTCCCGGTCATCGCGGCCCTGGTCGCGGTCCTGCTCCTTGCGGCCTGCACCGATGACGCCCAGCAGGCGGAACCGTCTGACCCGTTCACCAACAGCCCCACGGAGGCGACACCCACCTTCTCCGGCGGCGGAACCCCCAGTTCCGCCGCGGTGTCCCCGACGCCGCCCGCCATCCCCGACCCTCCGCCGAAGACGAAGGGGCCCGCGAATGCCACCTGCGTGCAGGGCTGGGTCACGCCGCAGGCCGGCACCCCGATGTTCACCGATCCGCTCGGCGTGATCCGGCGCACGGCGCCGGTGGCCGGGGACTTCGAGGTCGTCGACATGCGCATGTTCGTGGGACCGGAGTCCCCTCCGTCCGTGGGTGATGAGGCCAAGGGCTACCTCCAGGACATCCGGCGTTGGTACATCAAGCTCTTCGTGCCGAGCGATCTCCGATATCAAGGACGCTTCATCGTCGAGCAGCGGGTGTTCGGCAGGGGCGTCGCCGCCGTCGCGCCGTACGACACCGAAGGGTTCTCCTCGCCGGACTGGAGCGGGTTCCAATACGACTCGGCGAAACGGATGCCCAAGCTCTACCCGGGATTGCCCGGCGCATGGTCCGGTGTCCGCTACGACTTCGTCCGCGGGGGCGCCGGTCTCTCGATCCCTGGGTTGCCGGATGAGGTCAGCGGCTGCCTCGACGGCACGTAGCGAACCGCCCCGATCAGGTCCTGTGGCACCGCGACGCTGGGGCGCCGTGGGGATCGTCGCCGCCCTCCTCGCGGTGGTCGGCGGACGACCGAAGCCCTCGACGGTCGTGTGCCTGCTGCTGGGCGCGATCACGTTGAGCTACCCGGTGCTGGCGCTCACCGGCGCGGTCGGTGCACCGGTGGCCCTGCCGATGTTCCCGGGCTAGGCGCCCTCGACCGGCCAGCCCGTGTAGAGCTCGGAGCCCCGTTTGCGCAACTCGTTACCGATCACCACACGCTGGATCTCGCTCGTGCCCTCCCAGATGCGATCGACGCGCAGCTCCCGGTAGAGGCGTTCGACGGGTTCGTCGCGCATGTAGCCGCGTCCGCCGAAGATCTGCACCGCCTTGTCGATCACCCGTCCGGCCGTCTCGCTGCACACCAGCTTCACGGCGCTCGCCATCGCATGGGTCTGCTTGCGGTCGGCGTCCCCTCGCGCGGCCTCCCAGCACACGCGATACAGGAGCGACTTCGCCGCCATGATCTCGGCGGCCATGTCGGCGAGCATGAATTCGATCGCCTGGAAGTCGACGATCGCCCGTCCGAACTGCCGCCGGTCCTGCGCGAAGGCCAGCGCGAGCTGCAGGGCACGTGCGCTGGCGCCCATCGTGCGGGCGCCGATCATGATGCGCTCTTCGACGAACCAGTCCTTCGTGAGTTCGAACCCCTCGCCCACCTCACCGAGGACGGCATCGTCGTCCAGGCGCACCCCGTCGAACGCGAAGATCGGATGTTCGAACACGAACGTGTGCGTGTACTTCGGGGTGCGGACCAGCCGCACGCCCGGGGCGTCCTTGTCCACCAGGAACACGGTCGCCTTGGCCGCATCGCCGTCGACGTGGGCGTGCACGAGGAAGAAGTCGGCGACATCGCCGCTCGTGACGTGCCACTTCTCACCGTGGAGCACCCAGCCGTTCCCGTCCCGGCGAGCGATCGTGGTCACCATCGAGACGTCGGAACCCGCGCCCTCCTCGGTGATCGCGTAGGCATCGCGACGCTCGCCGGCGATCGCCGGGTGTAGGTAGCGCGCCCTTTGCGCGTCGGTGCACCGCTGCAAGGGGATCGATGGGCGCCATGGGATGTCCCACAGCGCGCCGGTGGCGTGGCCCCACTGTTCCTCGATCAGCATCTGCTGGAACGTGTCGAAGCCCCGGCCGCCGTCGGCGACCGGATGGTTGATCGCGTTGAACCCGGCGTCGAGCACAGCTCGCTTCGCCGCCGCGTGGCTCTCGGGCGTGAGGCCGTCGTGTTCCTCGCACTCGTCCTCGAGCGGGATCAACACGTCGCGGGTGAAATCACGGGCGGTGCGTTGCAGCGCCGCGTCGTCGGCGCTGAGGCGGATGTCCACGGGTCACTCCTCGTTCATGCTGGGCGCGGTAGGGTCCGCCACCGGGCGGATGCCCGCGCAGTCTAGGTCGCCGACCACGAGGAGGGTGAACGTGACGAGGACGCTGTTCCGCGGAGGACGGGTGTTCGACGGCTCGGGCGCCTCGCCTGCCGACGCCGATGTCGTGATCGAGGACGATCGCATCGTCGAGGTCGGCTCCGGCCTCGACGGCGACGGTGCGGTCGACTGCGCCGGCAAAGCGCTGCTCCCAGGATTGTTCGACTGCCATGTTCATCTCGCGTTCCGCTACGAGGACTTCGACGAATACGCGCGCATGCAGGAGCCGTTCTCACTGGCGTTCTTCCGCATGGCCCACAACCTCCGCCTCACGCTGGCTCTCGGCATCACCACCGTGCGTGATGCCTCCGGCGCCGACGCGGGCCTGCGGGCGGCCGTCGAGGAGGGCACGCTTGTCGGCCCGCGGATGCAGATCTCGGTCAACATGCTGTCGATGACCGGGGGCCACAACGACCCCTGGCTCCCGAGCGGCGGCGAAGGGGTCTTCGGCACGCCGTACCCGGGGATGCCCTCAGGGGTGTGTGACGGGGTCGACGAGGTGAGCAAGACCGTGCGCGAGATGATCCGCGCGGGGGCCGACGTGATCAAGATCGCGTCCTCCGGCGGGTTCCTGTCGCCGGCCGACGACCCGATGGAACCGAATTACTCGCAGCAGGAGGTCGACGCGATCGTGCGCACCGCCGCCGACCTGGGAACGTGGGTGATGTCACACGCGCACGGCGCCGAGGGGATCAAGCGCGCGGTGCGCGCCGGCGTCCGCTCGATCGACCACGGCACCTACCTCGATGCCGAAGCGGCCGCGATGATGGTGGAGCGGGGTACCTGGCTGGTGCCCACCCTCACCGCCGGTGACACCACCGAGGCGCTCGCCGCCGACGAGAAGGTGCAGCCCGCCGTGCGCGACAAGCTTCGTGGGCTGGGGCGTCCCGAGTTCGATGCGATGCGACTGGCCGCCGACGCGGGGGTGAAGGTGGCCATGGGCACCGATTGCCCGGTGGCCCCGCACGGGACGAACCTCAACGAGCTCCGCCACATGGCGGCCAACGGCTTCACGCCGGAACAGGCGCTGCACGCCGCCACGAAGAGCGCCGCCGAGCTGATGGGGCTGCGGGACGAGCTCGGCACGATCGAGCCCGGCAAGCGCGCGGATCTCGTGGTGATCGAAGGCGACCCGCTCGAGTTCGAGGGGTATGAGGACCGGATCGAGCAGGTGTGGAAGGACGGCGTCCGCGTCGTGCCGTTCGCGTGACGCTCCGTTGAGCTCGCGCCGGTAGGCTCGCCCGATGCTCGGCATCGCGCTCGCGCTCGCCTCCGCGGCCTCATGGGGAACCGCCGATTTCCTCGGAGGTCTCACCACCAAGCAGCTGTCGATCCTGGTGGTTTCGGCCGTGTCCCAGTTCGCGGGCCTCGTGTTCATGGTGCTGATCCTCGTGGTGCTGGCGCGGGGGCCCGCCGACGGCCATGTCATCGTCCTGGGCCTCGCCGCGGGGGTGTGCGGCGTCATCGGCCTGGCGG
>JBKPMF010000046.1:0-14092 GCA_046732015.1 Actinomycetota bacterium | reverse complement strand
CGCCACCTCCAACCCGCGGAGTCGGTGACGCCGATCGTGCGCGCGGACACCCTGGAGCGGTTCGGCGGCGTGCGCTCCGTCCTCGATACCGTGTCCGACCAACTCACCACGGAGGAACTCCGCCAGATGAACGCCTCCGTGTCGGCGGGCGCCGCCCCCAGGGTCGTCGCGACCGCCTGGCTCGAGGACCACGGCCTCGGAACGCCGGGGTAGCATCGGCCGACGACGTGGATACCGGCGAACAGACCACCAGGGAAACCCACGAGCGGCGCAAGCGGCTCTTGGGTCCCGATGTCCGGCGGCGTCCCTCGGGTGAAGCGCCCCCGCTCCCCCGCAACCTCGGTCGCAGCGGCAAGTTCTGGCTGTTCATGGTGGGCTACTTCGTCGCCACGTTGATCGGCGTCCTGCTGTTCGAGCCGATGGCCCGCCTGTACGAGCGGACGGACACCTCGTTCCTTCATCTGCTCGCCGAGGGGCGGAACGACATCCTCACCGAGATCATGCAGGCGGTGGCCCTGCTGGCCTCGCGCTGGGTCATCCGGGTCCTCCGCTGGGGAACGATCATCGCGCTGATCGCCACCCGTCGGTGGCGCCACCTGTTCGTGTTCCTCGGCGCACTGATCGCCGAGGAGGTCGTCGCTTACCTGTTGACCTTGGTGATCCACCGGCCCCGACCGCTCGGGATCGAGATCCTCGCGCCGTGGCAGGGGTTCTCGATGCCGTCGCGGCCCATGGCCAGCCTCGCCGTCACCTTGGTGGGCATGGCCTACTCCTTGATCCCTCACGGGCGGTACCGCGACGCATCGAAATACGCCATCGGCGGGATCCTCGTGGGGGTCGGCATCGCCCGTCTCTACCTCGGAGTGGAAGCGGCGAGCGCGTGCATCTTCGGCGGGGTCCTCGGCGTGGCGATCGGCCTCACGGCCTTCCGGTGGTTCACGCCCAACGACGTGTTCCCGGTCACCTACAAGAAAGGGAAGGCCGCGCACCTCGACGTCGGCGGGATGCGCGGCGAAGCCATCGTCACCGCCGTGCGGGACCAACTCGGCTACCGGGTCCTCGATATCCAACCGGTGGGCTTGGCGGGTTCGGGAGGGTCGACCCCGCTGCGCCTCAAGGTCCGATCGGAGGAAGGAGGCCCTGAGCGACAGCTGTTCGCCAAGCTCTATGCCCAGAACCACGTGCGCGCCGACCGTTGGTACAAGATCGGACGCACGATCCTCTACGGCGCCCTCGAGGACGAGACGCCGTTCGGCACGGTGCGGCGCTTCGTCGAGTACGAGGACTACGCGTTGCGGCTGATGTACGACCTCGATCTGCCGGTGCCCACGCCCTACGGCGTCGTCGAGATCACGCCCGAGCGCGAGTACATGATCGTGATGGAGTTCTTCGACGGCGCCGTGGAGATCGGCGAGGCCGAGATCGACGACGGCGTGATCGAGCAGGGGCTGCAACTGGTGCGCGAGATGTGGGACGAGGGCTTGGCGCACCGGGACGTCAAACCGGCCAACCTCATGGTGCGCGACGGCGAGCTGAAGCTGATCGACGTCTTCTTCGTTCAGGTTCGTCCCTCCCCGTGGCGCCAAGCGGTCGACCTGGCGAACATGATGATGGTGCTCGCCCTCCGCTCGGACGCGCCCCGCGTCTACGAACACGCGGTCAGGCTGTTCTCTCCGGACGAGATCGCCGAGGCGTTCGCCGCCACCCGAGGGGTCGCCAGCCCCACCCAGCTGCGTTCGATGATGAAGGACGACGGCCGCGACCTGCTCGAGGAGTTCCGAGCTCTCGCCCCCGCTCGAGACCCGGTGCGGATCCAACGGTGGAGCCTCCGACGGGTGGGCCTGACCGTCACGGCGCTGCTGGCCCTCCTGTTCGTGCTCGGGTTGATCGTGTCCAACTGGGCGGTGTTCGCATGAGGTGGCGGATCGCGCTCGTGACCCTCGCGCTCGTCGTGTCGGCGGCGGCGTGCACCGGCGGGGCAGAGGACATGCCGGAATGCTCCGCTCTCGATGGACAGGTGTTCGTCCTCGAGGCGCAGTCGGTGCCGTCGGCCACACGGCTGCCCTGCGTCGCCGAGCTCCCGGCGGGATGGCAGTTCGGCGGCTCCCAGATCAAGGACACCGAGACCACCCTGTGGCTGGACAACGACCGCGCCGGCATCCATGCGCTCCAGGTCACGATGAGCGCCTCCTGCGACACAGGCTCGGCGGTGCAGGTGCCTCCGGCCGCCGACGAGGTCGGCATGCGGGTCTACGAGGAGCCCGAGACCCTTGACCCCTACACCGGGAGCCGGTACCTGGTGTTCGACGGCGGCTGCATCACCCACGAGTACACCTTCGCCCCGGACACCGAATCCACCCTGGTGATCGAGGCTGACCTCGCGGTGTCGACGGTGGCCCGAAGCGAGATCGTCGCCCAGGTCCAAGAATCCTTGGGACTCACCCTCTGCGGAGCCGAGGCGCCACCGTGCGTGGGATAGGCTGCTCCAGGCCATGCTGACCGACCATCGACGCGCACTTCGCTTCTCCCTCGCCCTCTTGGTGGCGATGGTGTTCATGTTGATCGCGGTCGGTCGCCATCCCGAATTCGAGGCTCCCAAGACGACGCTGGCCTTCGTCGGCAATTTCGACCAGAGCGTCTACACCTGGATGGACGACATCCGGAACGTGGTGCTCACCGGGCTCTTCCGGTTCCTCAACGTCGCCGGTGGCGGGATGGTCACGATCCCGCTCCGGATCATCGTCACGCTGCTGCTGCTGTTCACGCGCCGGTTCCGAGCGATGTTCGCCTTCATCCTGACGTGGGCGGCCTCGGAAGCGCTTCTCACGTGGTTCAAGATCTTCTTCCATCGCGGCCGGCCGCCGATGCCGCTCGTGGAGACCTCGGGCTTCTCGTTCCCGTCGGGCCACGCCGTCGCCGGTGCCGCCATCGCCGTGGCGTTGGTCTTGGTGGCCTTCCCGCCCGGCCCCCGCCGCCTGAAGTGGGAGCGGGGGGCCATGGCGTTCGCCTTCTTGATGGGGTTCTCGCGGGTCTACCTCAACGCGCACTGGTTCTCCGACGTGGTGGCCGGGGTGCTGCTGGGTGCCGGCATCGCGATCGGCTCGGCCGCGCTGGTGACCGAGATCGCGAACCTGATCGAGGCCCGCAAGCCGCCGAGCAAGGCCGAGCCGCCGCAGGATCCGCTCGACCCGGTGCTGGACTAGACCGCGGCCGCGCTCGCTGTTTCCGGTGTCGCCGGCACGTCCTTGCGCCAGTCCTTCTTCGCACGCCAGACCATGTAGGTGAAGGCGCCGATCGGGATCTGGATGCCGTAGGTAAGTGCACGGAAGATCAGCACGGCCGCCACCACCGCGGCCTTCTCGCTCTCAGGCAGGCCGGCCGCGAGCCCGCCGATGTAGCCCAGGTCGATCACGCCCACGCCGCCCGGCGTGACCGGCACCGCCGAGAGCAGCCGGCTGAAGGAGAACACGGCCAACACTTTCGCCGTGCTGACGTCGGCCTCGGAGATGCCCATGGCCCGAAGCGCCAGCAACAGGACGAGGAACAGCGCGAGCTGGCTCGCGATCGTGGTGACCGTCAGCCGGATCCACCGCAGCCGCACCAGCCCGATCGTGTCGCCCCGGAACTTCACGGCGCGCTCGCCCATGTCGGACTTCGGTTCCTTGTGGAACAGCCTCAGGACCGCCGCGGTCATGCGCCCGATGCCGTTGCCGATCGCGCGCGCCAGCCGCTCGCTCGCGAAGATCGCGGCGAGCAGCCCTACGGCGATCACCAGCACGATGACGCCGACGACGGCTGCGGTCACGAACGCCGAGCTGCTCTGCCCGGTGATCACCAGGATGGCGATCGAGAGCACCGGCAGGGCCAGCTTCACGAAGATGTTCCAGATCCCGGTGACGCCGACGTACAACGCGACGTTCGTCCCCGTGAACCCCCAGGAGTGCAGGATCTCGTAGGTCAGACCCACCGCGATCGCCCCACCACCGGGGAGGGTGTTCGCGACCGACGTGGTCGTCTGGGTCAGCACGGCGGCGGGCCACAGACGCAACTTGGGCAACGCCGCCATGTTCGCCATCCAGTAGGTGAACAGGTTCAGGATCATGGCGCCGGTCAACACGAGGAGCTCCAGACCGGTCATGGACTGGAACGCCTTCCACACGGCGCTGTAATCGGCCACCTTGGGGATCGCGAACACGAAGATGCCGATCACGATCGCGGCCGAGATCGCACCCTCGATGATCGTGCGGGTGCGGGAGCGCTTCTTCTTGGGTTCCTCCGCGGCGGCCCCCTCCGCGGTCGGCGTCGTCGACTCGTTCACGGCGTCGGTGGGCCCCTCATCCATGCGCGGGAGGATACCCCCGATGGCTCTCCGGGCGCTCGCTCGGATCCAGTGCACCGGATAGGCTGCCCCGCATGCAGACCACCGCCCACCGAACCCGCCGGCCTTCGGGAGACCCGCCACCGCTACCGCGCGATACGCACGCCACGGGCTGGCTGTGGGCGTCGCTGGCCGTCGTGCTGGTCGGGATCGGGCTCGCCTTCATCCTGACGAACGACCCGGATCTGCACGAGTTGGGCTCCAACGTCCTGGAGTGGTTCGCGGATCTGCGCACGGCCTGGCTCACGGATGTGGCCAAGGTCGTGGTCCTGATCTCCTCGTTCGGCGCCGTGCAGCTGTTGCGGCTCGCGATCGCCGGAGCGCTGGTGGCCACGAAGCGGTTCCGCCACCTCGTCGTGGCACTGGTGTCGTTCGTGCTCGTGGACTGGCTCGTGCTGACGTTCCTGTCCCAGCAACGTCCCGCTCCCGGCGTGAGCGTGCTGGCGGACAGCGGCAACTACACGTTCCCGTCCTGGTACGTCACGGCGTTCGCGATCACGGTGTTCGCGATGCCGTTCGTGCTGGCGCCGGCCGGCCGGACCCGGAGGCGGGCGATGACGGCGGCATGGATCGCGGTGATCCTCGTGTGTCTGGCTCGCCTCTACCTGGGCATCGACTACCCGACGAACGTCGCGTACGCCGCCGTGCTCTGCTGGGTGCTGTCGGAGGCCCTCTACCGCTGGTTCGTGCCCGATGAATCGTTCCCGGTGAGCTACGCGAAAGGCGGCAAGGCGGCCCATCTGGACCTCAGCGGCGCGCGGGGCGACGCGGTCAAGACCGCGATGGCGAGCCAGCTCGGCTTCGACGTCGCCGAGGTCAAGCCCTTCGGTCTCGCGGGTTCCGGAGGCTCCTCGCCCCTGCTCATGACGATGACGGATGGCACCCGCGTGTTCGGCAAGATCTACGCCACGAGCCACGTGCGCGCCGACCGCTGGTACCGCGTGGGACGCACGATCATGTACGGCAAGCTCGAGGACGAGACCCCGTTCTCATCGGTCCGCCGCCTCGCCGAGTACGAGGACTACGCGCTGCGCGTGCTCGCGATGAACGGCGTGAAGGTGGCGCAGACCTGGGGCATCGTGGAGCTCACGCCCAACCGGGAGTACATGCTCGTGACCGGTTTCTTCGAGGATTCGCAGAACCTGGGCGATTCCGAGGTGGACGACACGATCATCGACGAGGGCCTCCAGCTGATCCGCCAGTTCTGGGACATCGGTGTCGCTCACCGCGACGTGAAGCCCGCGAACCTCCTGGTGCAGCGGGGTCATCTCCAGCTCGTCGACGTGTCGGGGCTCGAGTGCCGGCCGACGCCGTGGCGCCAAGCCGTCGACCTGGCCAACATGATGCTGACGCTGGCGCTGCAGTCCGACCCCGACCGGGTCTACCAGCGGGCGACCGCGTTCTTCACCCCCGACGAGATCGCCGAAGCGTTCGCCTGCGCCGAAGGCATGGCGATCCCCACCGAACTCTCGGGCCGGCTGAAGCAGGACCCACGCCCAATCATGCGGCGGTTCAAGGAGCTCGCCCCCGACCACGCCCCGGTCTCGATCCAGCGGTGGAGCCTCCAGCGGATCGCGCTCACCGCTGCGGTCGTGCTCGGATCGCTCATCCTGCTCGCGATGGCGATCAACTCGTTGTTCGCCGGCCTGAAGTAGGCGGGCCCTCGACTCGATCGTTCCCAGGGCCGTTCGAGCCCGCCGGGGCCAGGACCACCAACGGGACCGCCTTCGTGCCGGCATCCTCGTAGATGCCCAGGATGCGACCGTCGGGTGCGACGACGGCGAACGGGCCGGCGAGGCCCGATGGCGCGAGGATCCTGCCGTGAGAGACCGCGATCGCCTCTTCCTCCTCGACGTTCCATCGCGGCAGGTGCGCCACCGCCTGGTCCAACGCCAGCGGCGGGCCGGGCTCCTCGGGCGGCCTCGCGTCCTCGACGTGGAACCCGCCGATCGCGGTGCGTCGGAGCCTCGTGAGGTGGGCGCCGCATCCGAGCTGGTCCCCCACGTCGGCCGCCAGGACGCGAACGTAGGTGCCGCCGCCGCAGACCACGAGGAAGTCGACGTCGTCGTCGCTGCGCCCCGTCATCTCGAAGGTCTCCACATGGACCGGCCGGGCGTCGGCCTGGAGCTCCTCGCCCGCCCGGGCGGCCTCGTACAGCTTCCTGCCACCGACCTTGACGGCGGAGTAGGCGGGCGGGCGTTGGAGCAGATCGCCGGTCTGCCCGGTCATCGCCGCCCGAACCTGGTCATCGTCGGCCTCCACGCGCACCGTTCGGATGGCGTCACCATCGGCGTCCAGGGTGGTGGTCGCGACCCCCAGACGGAACGTGCCCTCGTAGGTCTTGGGCTGATCGCCGAGGAACCGCAGGAGCCGGGTGGCCCGGCCGACGCCCATGACCAGAAGGCCGGTCGCCATGGGGTCGAGGGTGCCCGCGTGGCCGACCTTCTTCGTGCCCAACGCGCGTCGCACCGTCGCCACGGCGTCGTGGGACGTGATCCCCTGTGGCTTGTCGATCAGCAGGAACCCGTCGAGGCCCTTGGGCTCCGGCGAGGTCACGGTGCGACGGGTTCGCCGCGCAGCGCCTTGGAAAGCCGGTCGATCGTTTCGGCCGGACCGTGCGCAGAGGTGTAGCCGGCCGCCAGCCGGTGCCCACCTCCCCCGAAGGTCGCCGCCACCTCGGACAGATCGTGATCGCCGCGAGAGCGCACGCTCACCTTGAAACGCCCGTCGCGTTGCTGCTTCACGATCGCAGCGACGTCCACGTCGCGGGCGGTGCGCACCACGTCGATCAAGTCGTCGGTCTCGGACGGGTGGATCCCGGCTTCGCGCAGATCCGATTGCGTGAGGTAGGTCCAGACGAGGTCGGCGTCCTCGACGTGTTCCAGACGGCCGAGCGCCGTTCCCACCAGCTTCAGGTAGGACTCCAGGTTGTCCTCGTAGAGCGCCTGCACCAGCTTCGCGTGCTCGAACGGGTGCTCGCGGAGCTTCGCCGCCACCCTGAGGGTCTCCGGGGTGGTGGCCTCGTACTGGAAACGGCCGGTGTCGGTCACCAGGCCGGCGTAGAGGCACAGCGCCGTCTCGTCGGGCATCTCCCCGCCCATCGTCTCGATCAGCCGGAAGACCATCTCGCAGGTGGAGGATGCGTCGGGATCGACGAGCGGGATCGTGCCTCGGCCGTCGTTCGAGCGGTGATGGTCGATCCAGATCAGCTCGCCCGCGTGCTCGGCCGGGTGGCCCAACGCCCCCAGGCGGTCGAAGGCGGCACAGTCACACGTCACCATCACGGCCGGCTGCTTCGGGTAGTCGCGGACGGGGACGAGGTCCTCCGATCCGGGGAGCAGCGCGGCCCAGCGCGGCGGATCGAGTGGCTCGTTCGGGTAGGAGCACACGGTACGGACGCCCCGAGAGCGCAGGAACGCCGCCAGGCCCAGCATCGAGCCCAGAGCGTCGGCATCGGGGTTCACATGGCACGCGAGCGCCACCTCGGTGGCTTCCGCCAGCACCGTACCGGCCCGTTCGAGGTTGTCGTTGCTCATTCGGCTCGCTCCTTCCGGTGAAGCTCTTCGATGAGCGCGTCGATCTGCTGGGACCGCTCGAAGGTCTGATCTTCCTCGAACTCGAGCTCCGGCAGGAACTTCAGGCGCACCTGCTTGCCCAGGGCGCTTCGCAGATGCGGGGTCGCCGACCGGATCGCGGCACGGCTGCCGGCCTTGGCTTTGTCGTCGCCCAGCGCGGTGTAGGAGACCCACGCGTGCCGCAGATCCGGCGAGACGCGGACCCCGGTCACGGTGATGAACCCCACGCGGGGGTCCTTCAACTTCTGGATCTGCTCGGCCAGGATCTCGCGGAACTCCTCGCCGACGCGTTCGGTACGTGCGCCTTGAGTCATGGACCCAGCGTACCGCCGACCGCTCACTCCTCCTCGTAGTGGACCGAGACCTCGGCCTCGAGGAGCTCGACCTCGACCCAGCGCTCCACGTACTGCTCGATCTCGTGGAGGACCTTGCGGAGCTGATATTCCTGGGCACCTACCACGGCGACGGCGATCGCGGTGCGCTGCCACAGGTCCTGGTGATCCACCTCGGCGACGCTCACGTTGAACGTGGATCGGATGCCGTTGGTCAGCGTCTTGACGACATGGCGCTTCTGCTTCAGGGAATGCGACTCGCGGATCCGCAGGTCGAACCGTTCGAGGGCGACCAGCATGGCTTACAGGGAGCGGGCGACCTCGCGGATCTCGAAGGCCTCGATCAGGTCGCCTTCCTTCACGTCCTGGAAGCCGTCGATGCTGATCCCGCACTCGTAGCCCGCCGCGACCTCCCGCACGTCGTCCTTGAACCGCCGGAGCGAGCCGATCTTGCCCTCGTAGACGACCACGCCGTCACGCACCAAGCGGGCGCGGGCGTCGCGCGGGATCGTGCCGTTGGTGACGTAGCAGCCGGCGATGACGCCGATCCGGGGAACCCGGAAGATCTCACGGACCTCGGCCGAGCCGAGCTCGTGCTCCTGCTTCTCGGGTGCGAGCATGCCCGACAGGGCCGCCTTGATGTCATCGATCGCGTCGTAGATCACGCGATACGTGCGGATGTCGACGCCTTCCTTGTCTGCGAGATCGACGGCGGCTTTGTCGGGCCGGACGTTGAAGCCCACGACGATGGCGCGCGAGGCCATAGCCAGCGTGATGTCGTTCTCGGTGATGCCGCCGGCGGCGCTTCGCACGATGTTGACCCGGACCTCGTCCTGCGGGAGCTTCAGGAACGCGTCGGTGAGCGCACCGAGCGAGCCCTGCACGTCGGCTTTCACCACGAGGTTGAGCTCGGGGATCTCCGCGCGCTCGGCCTGACGGAGCAGGTCGGACAGCGTTGGCGGACGGCTGATCACCAGTTCGGCGGCGCGCACCTTCGCCTCGCGTTCGGACGCGATGTGACGGGCCTCGCGTTCGTCGGACACCTCGCGGAACTCATCGCCCGATGCCGGCACCGCTTCCCAACCCAGGATCACGACGGGCTTGGACGGCCCGGCGTGCTCGACCGTCTGGCCGTATTCGTCCTGCATCGCGCGGATCTTCGCGTAGGTGGTGCCGCAGACCAGCGCGTCGCCCACGTCGAGCGTGCCGCGCTGCACCAGCACCGTGGCGACGGGACCGCGGCCCTTGTCCAGGTGCGCCTCGATCACGGTGCCCTTGGCCCTGCCCGACGGCACACCCTTGAGCTCTTCGAGGTCGGCCACCAGGAGGATCGTCTCGAGCAGGGTGTCCAGGTTCAGCTTCTCGCGCGCGGAGACATCGACGAACTCGTTCGTGCCGCCCCACTCCGAAGGCACCACCCCCTGCTCGACCATCTGGGTGCGCACGCGGTTGGGGTCGGCCTCTTCCTTGTCCACCTTGTTGACGGCGACCACGATCGGCACGCCGGCCGCCTTCGCGTGGTCGAGCGCCTCGATGGTCTGCGGCATGACGCCGTCGTCGGCCGCCACCACCAGCACGGCGATGTCGGTGACCTGCGCGCCCCGGGCACGCATCGCGGTGAACGCCTCGTGGCCGGGCGTGTCGATGAACGTGATGTCGCGGTCGCCGACGTGGGCCTGATAGGCCCCGATGTGCTGCGTGATGCCACCGAACTCGCCAGCGACGACGTCGGTCTCACGGATCGCGTCCAGCAGCTTGGTCTTGCCGTGGTCCACGTGGCCCATGACGGTGACCACCGGCGGACGCGGCGCCAGCAGTGAGGGATCGACCTCTTCCTCGATCTCCTCGATGCCCTGCATCTCGTCTTCGATGCCGACGATCTCGGCACTGAGGCCGAGTTCGCTGGCCACCATCGTGATGGCCTCGTCGGTGAGCGAGGTGGTGGCGGTGGCCATCTCCCCGGCAAGGAACAGCAGCTTCACGATGTCGGCCGGGCTCTTGCCGACCTTCTCGGCGATCGTCTGCGGCGTCGCCCCGCGCACGACCTCCAGGACCGGCCGCGGTGGTTCGGGGACCACGGGCTTGCGCGGACCTCGCGGCTGGCGGCCGTTCGGCGCGGCGTCCGCAGCAGGCACGGTAGCTGCGGGAGCGGCGGCCGGCAGGACGGGCGCGGGTGCGGCGGCGGGCGTGGACGGCACGGGAGCGGCGGCAGGAGCGGCCGGGGCCTCCGCGACCGGCGCCGGAGCGACGTCCTCGGGCTTCGCCTCGGCCTTGGGGGCCGCGGCTTTCTTCGGCTTGGGCTTGCGTGGAGCGGGCGGCGGTTCCAGCACCTCACGGCGTTTCGGCGCCTCCGTGGCCCTGCCGCCGGAGGCGCGCAGACGAGGAACGAGGTCCTCGGGCACGCTGGAAGAAGCGGACTTGCCGCTCACCCCCATCTGCTCGAGCGTCCCCAGCAACTCCTTGCTGGTGACCCCTAGTTCCTTCGCGAGTTCGTGAACCCTCACAGCGCTCCTGTCCTCATCTGATCTCTAAGCCTACCCAGTTCGTCCGGGCGCAGGCCCGTCCGCAACGCTCTGGCCAGCACCCCTTCGGCTCCCGCGGCCTCCAGGCAGCCGGCGCGGCGATGCACGTACGCCCCTCGCCCCGGCGCCGTGCCGTCCGGGTCCAGCTCTACCCCCGCATCCGCGGAGCGCACGATCCGGAGCAGCCCGCTCTTGGACGAGGGCTCCCGACACCCGACGCAGGTTCGCGTGGGCGTCACGTCACACCCCTTCGGGTGCCTCCGCCTCCTCGGCCACGACCTCGTGGATCGCCTCGACCGCGGCTTCTTCGGCCGCGATCTCCTCGACCGCTTCGTCGGCCACCACCTCTTCGGCGACCTCGACCTCGAGTTCGGCCTCGGCGTCGGTGGCCGGATCGGCGACCTCTTCAGCCGGAGGAGCGACGGGCGCTGCGGTCGGGGCCTTGGCCTCGTCCGCGACCTGGGTCTCGGACTTGATGTCGATGCGCCAGCCGGTCAGCCGAGCGGCGAGCCGCGCATTCTGACCTTCCTTGCCGATGGCCAGCGACAGCTGGTAATCGGGCACGATCACCATCGCGGTGCCGGTGGCCTCGTCCGTCCGGACCTCCTTGACCTTGGCCGGCTGCAGCGCGTTGGCGACCAGTTCGCCGGGGTTGTCCGACCACGGAACCACATCGATCTTCTCGCCGCGGAGCTCGTTGACGACCATGCGGACGCGGGAGCCCTTCGGGCCTACGCAGGCGCCCACGGGATCCACGCCCGGTTCGTTCGAGATCACCGCGATCTTCGAACGGTGGCCGGGCTCGCGCGCCACGCCGCGGATCTCGACGATGCCCTCTTCGATCTCGGGCACCTCCATCGCGAAGAGCGCCTTCAGCAGGCCGGGATGCGAGCGCGACACCACGATCTGCGGGCCCTTCGTGCCTTTGCGGACCTCGGTGATGAACGCCTTGAGGCGTTCCCCGTGACGGTAGGGCTCGGACGGCACCTGTTCGGCCTGCGGCAGCAACGCCTCGACCTTGCCCAGGTCCAGCAGCGTGTAGCGACGTTCCTGCTGCTGCACGATGCCGGTCACGACGTCGCCCTCGCGACCCGCGAACTCCTCGTAGGTCATCTCGCGCTCGGCGTCGCGCAGCTTCTGGAAGATCACCTGCTTGGCGGTCTGCGCGCCGATCCGGCCTTTGAAGTCGTCGGTGACCTCAACCTCCGCTTCGCCGAGGACCTTCATCTCCAGGGTGGGGTCGCCGCCCTCTTCGGCGGACGGAACCTCGATCTCCTCCAGCTCCTGCTTCCACATGCGCAGGTCACCGGTCTCGGGATCGAGCTCGGCCCGGAAGCCCACGAAGTCGTCGTCGGCGTCGGGATTCTCCTGTTTCCACCACGTCTTGTATGCGGAGGCCATCGCCTCGGCCAGACCCGTCAGGATCGTTTCGAAGGCGATGCCCTTCTCGCGCTCCAATTCTCGGAGCGCCGCGATCATCTCGGCGTTCATGCGTTGCTCCTCTTCAGTTCGGCGTCCCAGTCGACGACCGTTCTCGCCGACACGATGTCGGCATACGGCACGCGCAGATCGCCGCTCCCTCCGTCTCCGTCGGCGGTCGCGGTCGCGATCACGATCGCGTCCTCGTCGACCGAGACCAGCGTGCCCATGTGGGTCCTCGACCCGGCCATGGGCGACGTCGTCTTCACCTTCACCTGCTCGCCCACCGACCGCGCGAAGTGCTCAGGGCGCTTCAGCGGCCGTTCGATGCCGGGCGACGAAACCTCGAGTCCGTACGGACCGTCCTCGTAGCCCTCCCGATCGAGGTGCCGCGAGACCGTGGCGGACAGCTGCGACAGCGCGTCGAGGTCCACCCCGCCGGGGCGATCGACCACCACACGCAGGACCTTGCGGCCGTGCTCGCGGGTGGTGGCCAGCTCCACGAATTCGAAGCCGGCCTGCTCGATCACGGGTCTGACCAGCGCTTCCGCGTCCACGGCTCGACCCTCCCCTACGTACGAGAAGGTGGGCGCGAGCCCACCTCCGGACACACCTCGTCGCTCTGTACGAAGGTCAGTATAGCCGAGGCTCCGCGCAGCGCCCCCCGGGGCCGGGCCTACGGTGCCGTCGCGAGGAGCGCGACCGCGGCCCGCGCGGCCTCGGTCAGGGGTGCGTTGCTGCGCTCCCCCGTCGACCGGAGCTTCAGGTCCACCGTGCCGTTGGCGATCCCACGCTTGCCCACCGTGACCTGCACGGGATAGCCGATCAGGTCCGCATCGGCGAACTTCACCCCGGCCCGCGCGGGGCGATGGTCCAACGCCACGCCGACGCCCGCCGCCGTGAGGTCGCCATATATCCGCTCGGCCTCGGCGATCGCTTGCTCGTCGTCGTGGGTCGCCAAGATCACCACCACCTCGAACGGCGCGAGCACTTTGGGGAGCGTCAGCCCGTCCTCGTCGTGGTATTGCTCGGCGGCCGCCGCCAGGATCCGGGAGATCCCGATGCCGTAGCACCCCATCCAGAAGACCTGCTCCGTGCCGTCCTCCTCGGTGAAGGTGGCCTCGAGCGGTTCGGAGTACCGCTTGCCCAGCTGATAGATGTGGCCCACCACGATCGAACGGCCGATGTGGAGCTGGCCACCGTCGACGGGACACGCGTCCCCTTCGCGCAGGACGACGAGATCCTCGTAGGCATCCACGCGGAAGTCGCGGCCCGCATTGGCGCCGGTGACGTGACGATCGACCTGGTTGGAGCCGGTGACCCAATCACGACCGCCGCGCACGGTGTGGTCGGCGTAGATCGTGACGTCCTCATCGAAGCCCTGCGGCCCCACGTAGCCTTTCGCGAATCCGCGCCCCGCGAAATCCTCGTCCTCGAACATCCGGACCGTCGCCGGGAAGACCAGCTGCTCCAGCTTGGCCTCGTTGACCTCACGGTCGCCGGGCACCAACACCGCGACCGTGCGGCCGCCCACATCGAACAACACGCATTTCAGCGTCTGGGAGGCGTCGATGTCGAGCAACGCCGCCAGGGTCTCGATCGTCGGCGTGTCGGGGGTGTCGACGACGGTGAGCGCCTGGGTAGCCTCGGCGGTCGCCTCCGGCGCCATGGGACGAGCGGCCTTCAGGTCGGCGATGTAGTCACCGTGCTCGCACTCGACGAACAGGTCCTCGCCCACCTCCGCCCGCGCCATGAACTCGTGGTTGGTGCCGCCGCCGATCTGACCGGCCTCGGCGTCGACCACCGCATAGTCCAGGCCGCAGCGGTCGAAGATCCGGTGGTAGGCGGCCTTCATCACCTCGTACG
>JBKPMF010000045.1:0-1972 GCA_046732015.1 Actinomycetota bacterium | reverse complement strand
GGTCTCGACAGCTTCGAAGGCGACGTGTACTTCACGGCGACGTGGCCGCGCGACGGTGTCGACTTCGCCGGGAAGCGCGTCGCGCTCATCGGCACGGGCTCCAGCGGTATCCAGGCGACACCCCCGATCGCCGCCCAGGCCGACCAGCTCACCGTGTTCCAGCGGACGCCGAACTTCAGCCTTCCGGCGCGCCACGGTGTGTTCCTCGCGGAGGACCAGGCCAGGATCAAGAGCAACTACGACGAGATCTTCGCGGCGACGCGCGCGTCGTTCGCCGGCTTCCCGTTCTCACCGATCGACCGCACCACGATGAGCGTCTCGGAGGAGGAGCGCGAGACGATCCTGTCGGGTCTCTGGGCCGAGGGCGGATTCAAGTTCTTGTGGGGTGGCTTCTCGGACCTGTTGCACGATCCCGAAGCCAACGAGATCGCGTCCGAGTTCATCCGTAACAAGATCCGGGAGACGGTCAAGGATCCGCACACCGCCGAACTGCTCTGCCCGAAGGGCTATCCCTACGGAGCGAAGCGCCCGCCGATCGACACCGAGTACTACGAGACCTTCAACCGCGACAACGTGCGCCTCGTCGACATCAGCGAGACGCCCATCGAGTCGATCAGCGCGACCGGCCTGCGCACGACCGAGGCGGAGTACGAGTTCGACGTCATCGTGTTCGCGACCGGTTTCGACGCCATGACCGGTTCGCTGCTGCGCATGGACATCCGGGGCGCCGGTGGCATGCCGCTCGCCGACGCATGGGCGGACGGGCCACGCACGATGCTCGGCCTCCAGATCGCGGGCTTCCCCAACCTGTTCACGATCACCGGACCCGGCAGCCCGTCGGTGCTCATGAACATGCCGGTGGCGATCGAATATCACGTCGACTGGATCGCCGACTGCATCGAGTACATGCGTGAGCATGGTTGGAATCGGATCGAGGCAACCGAGGAAGCGCAGGACGAGTGGGTCGAGCACGTCGCCGAAGTCGGAAAGCACTCGCTCTTCGCGCGCGCGAACTCGTGGTACGTCGGGGCGAACATCCCCGGAAAGCCCCGCGTGGTGATGCCGTACGCGGGCGGACAGCCCAGCTACCGCGAGCGTTGCGCCGCAGTCAGCGAAGCGGGCTACGAAGGCTTCGTGTTCGGCGGAGCGCGCGACCCGGCGGTACCTGCTCGCTGAGCTCTCCTGACTGCCGCGGGGATCTACTCGACGACGACGCGCACCCGCCCGAGGTTCTCGATGCGGGCGTGCCGCTTGCGCACAGGACACCGAGTGGGGACAACGCGAAGGTGTGCATATGGACCCCGAGGGCCTAGCCGCCGTCGGAGTCGACCCACTGCACCAGCTCGAGCGTGATCCCCTCGGGGCCTTCGAAGAATCGGAGCCGCCGGCTGATGTAGTCCATCTCGTCGCTGAGCATCTTCACCCCGTTGGCCAGCAGATGGGTGCTGACCGCCTCGATGTCGTCGACGCGGAACGCGAGGTGGTTGTAGCCGCGCCGTCGCAGATTCGTCGGGTGCTCACCGGGATCGTCCGGCGGCCGCGGATCGAACTCGAGCAACTGGATCTCGAAGTGCGGCTCGGTCCCTGCGAGGACGAGGGTGATGCCCTCGGGACCTTCGAAGAATCGCAGCCGCCGACTGATGTAGTCCATCTCGTCGCTGAGCATCTTCACCCCGTTGGCCACCAGGTGGGTGCTGACCTCCTCGATGTCGTCGACGCGGAACGCAAGGTGGTTGTAGCCCCTTCGCCGCCGATTCGTCGGGTGCGCACCCGGATCGTCCGCCGGCGTCGGATCGAACTCGAGCAACTGGATCTCGAAGCGAGGGTCCGATCCCTCGAGCGCGAGCGTGATGTGCTGCGCCTTCATGTCGGGCATGCCCATGTACCGCGCCGGGAGACCGTGATCGATCGTCGCGACGTGTTGCTCGCGGAACCCGAGGAGCTCGAAGAATTCGATCGCGCTCGCGGCGTC
>JBKPMF010000044.1:0-4995 GCA_046732015.1 Actinomycetota bacterium | reverse complement strand
AGTTCGGCCTCGGAGAAGTAGACGTCGAACCGCACGCCGAACCGCTCGAGGGTCCGCTCCACCCCGGCGAGGATCCGACGGGTGCCCTCCGCGAGCAGCCGAGCCTCGCGCTCGGATCCGGGCAGGTCGGCGAGGGCGTCGCCGTGCTCGGCCACGATCTCGCGAGCGAGCTCCACCACGTACTCCCCGTGGTAGCCGTCATCCGGCAGCTCGGCGTCCCGGCCCAACACCTGTAGGTAGCGCGCCACCACCGAGGCGCCGAACAGGTCCATCTGGCGGCCCGCATCGTTGAAGTAGTACTCCCGCTCGACGATCTCGCCGGCGGCCTCGAGCAGGCGGGCGAGCGCATCGCCCAGCGCGGCGTTCCGGGCATGCCCGACATGGAGCGGCCCCGTGGGGTTGGCGCTCACGAACTCGACCTGGACCCTGCGCCCCGTGGGCTCGGCGCGGCCGTAGGCCTCTCCGAGGTCGGCGATCGATCGCAACGCGTCGTGGAGCCACGTGTCGGCCGTGAAGATGTTGAGGAACCCCGGTCCGGCCACCTCCACCTTCTCGACCAACGGCGAGGCGGGCAGCGTGTCGGCGATCGCCTGCGCCACCTCGCGAGGGGAGCGGCCGGCCCGTTTGGCGAGCGCGAGCGCCACGTTGGTGGCGAAGTCCCCATGACCCTTCTGCTTGGGAGCCAGCAGCTCAGGCGCGGGCAGGTCGCCCTCGATGCCCAGCACGGGGGCAGCCTCGCGCAGGCCCTCCTGGAGCCAGTCGACGAGCTGCGCTTCGATCACGAGGGGTTCCCTCGCCCGATCGCGGTCTGGACGGCGTTGACCAGCAACTCAGGATCGAACGGCTTCGTCACGTAGTCGACCACGCCCAGCGCATACCCGCGGGCCACGTCGTCGTCCTGTGCGCGGGCGGTGAGGAAGAACACGGGCACCGTCGCGAGCTCGGGATCCTCGCGGATGCGTGCGCACACCTCGTAGCCGTCGAGCCCGGGCATCATCACGTCCAGCACGATCGCGTCGGGGCGCAGCGCGTGGGCCTTCTCGAGGGCTTCCTCACCACGGAAGGCGCCCTCCACCGTGAACCCGCCCAGCCGGAAGTTGACCTCGAGCAGCCGGACGATCACCGGGTCGTCGTCGACGAGCAGCACACAGGGCGCATCGGGGTCCGTCATCACCCGAGGATACCCGTGGGTCCGAACGCTCCCAGCATCGCGACGCCGGGGTCGCCGAAGGAGGTGGCTGTAGACTCCCTGCCTGCCGCCCCCGTAGCTCAGGGGATAGAGCGCCGGCCTCCGGAGCCGGAAGCGCAGGTTCGAATCCTGCCGGGGGCACCGTACGGTCGTACGATTCCCGCTCGATGACCGATCCCAGGGACATGCGGGCGCCCACCGGGTTCCACGAGGACCGATCCCTGGACCGCGACGACCTGTCCGACGATCCGATCGCTCTGTTCCACACCTGGCTCGCCGATGCCGAGGACGCAGGGGTCCCGTTGCCGAACGCGATGGCCGTGGCCACCGCCGACGCGCAGGGCCGTCCGTCGGTTCGCCACGTGCTGCTGCGAGGCGCCGACGAGCGCGGGTTCGTCTTCTACACGAACTACGAGAGCCGCAAGGGCCGTCAGCTCACCGAGAACCCGTGGGCGGGGCTGGTGTTCCTGTGGAAGGAGCTCGACCGCCAGGTGCACGTGAGGGGTCCGGTCGAACGGGTGGATCCGGTCGAGTCCGACGCCTACTTCGCCACCAGACCTCGCGACGCACAACTGGGTGCGTGGGCCTCGCATCAGAGCGAGCCGCTCGCCGACCGCGAGGAGCTCGAGGTCCGGCTCGCGGCGACGGCCCAGCGCTTCACCGACGAGGTGCCCCGACCGCCCAACTGGGGCGGCTTCCGGGTGAGCCCCGAGGAGATCGAGTTCTGGCAGGGGCGCCGCCACCGGTTGCACGACCGCTTCCGTTTCACCGCCGCACCGGACGGCTGGCGGATCGAACGCCTCTCGCCCTAGCCGCGTCAGCTCCGGAACTCGGCGCTAGGCTTGCCCGCCATGGAGACCACGACCTTGCGCGGGCGCGTCGACGCCGACCTGCCCCAGATGATCGCCGACCTGGAGCGGCTCGTCCGCATCCCCTCGATCGGCTACCCGGGCTACGACCCGGCGAACGTTCGCGCCAGCGCCGAAGCCACCGCCGAGATCCTTCGCGCCGCCGGCGTGCCCCAGGTTCGCCTGATCGAGCTCACGAGCGGCGAGCACCCGGGCCATCCCGCCGTCTACGGCGAGATCCCCGGCCCCGACGGCGCCAAGACCCTGTTGTTGTACGCCCACCACGACGTGCAGCCCGAGGGCGAAGCCGCCCACTGGCAGAGCCCGCCGTTCGAACCGGAGATCCGGGAAGGACGTCTGTACGGACGCGGGGCCGCCGACGACAAGGCCGGCATCGCGATCCACGCTGCCGCGCTGCGCGCCCTGGGCGTCCATGAAGGTGCCGAGCTCCCCGTCACCGTGAAGATCCTCGTGGAGGGCGAAGAGGAGTGCTCCACCGAGCACCTCCCCGAGCTGGTCGGCGGCCAGGGCGATCTGTTGCGCGCCGACGTCGCGATCGTGGCCGACGGGGGCAACTACCGCACCGGTGTGCCCACGATCGGCACGAGCGTGCGGGGCGTCACCGACTGCGTCGTCACCGTACGCGTGCTGCCGATCGCCCAGCACAGCGGCGCCTACGGCGGCCCGATCCCCGACGCGATCACCGCATTGAGCCGCATGATCGCCACGCTGCACGACGAGCACGGCGATGTCGCGATCGACGGGCTGCACACCTTCACGTGGACGGGCATGCAGGTGCCCGAGGATGAACTCCGGGAGGAGTCTCGCGTGCTCGATTCCGTCCGGCTCCTCGGCACCGGCACGATCGCCGACCGGCTGATGTCGAAGCCGGCGGTCGCCGTGCTGGGCTTCGACGCTCCGCGGATCGAGGGCTCGTCGAACCAGCTCGTGCCCGAGGCCAGCGCCCGCGTCTCCCTGCGGCTCGCGCCTGGGGACGACCCCGAGCGCGGCCGTGACGCGCTCGTCGCACACCTCCACGCTGCCGCTCCCTGGGGCGTGGAGGTGGAGGTGGAGGCCGCCGAGGCGGGGATGGGTTACCTCGTGGACACCACCACGCCCGCGTATGCGGCCGCCAAGGACGCGCTCGCCGACGCTTTCGGGCGCGAGGTCGTGGAGATCGGCAGCGGCGGATCGATCCCCTTGGTGCCGTTGCTGGCCGAGACGTTCCCGGGCATGTCGGTCCTGATCGTGGGTGCGGGCGATGAGCGCAGCAACTACCACTCGCTCGACGAGAGCGTCGACCTGGCGGACCTCGCCTCGATGGCGCTGGCCGAGGCGCTGCTGATCGGCAACCTCGGAACCCCCTCGGACTGATCCACCGGGCGGCACGTTCGTCGGCCGGTGCTAGGTTGAAGCCATGAGCATGGAGCCCGACGCACCCAAGAGCCAGGTCGTGGAAGCCGTGCCGGTGGAGCCCGGCACCGACGCCGGAACCCCGGCGGGCGAGGAAGCCCAGGGCGACCGGAACGAGTCGATCACCCAGCCCGCCAAGCTCCTACGCATCGCGAGCATGGTGCGCGAACTGCTGGACGAGACCCGTCAGGCCTCGTTGGACGAAGCGGGCCGCTCGCGACTGGCCGACATCTACCACCGTGCCGTCGGCGAGCTGTCCGAGGTGCTGTCGCCCGATCTGCAGGAGGAGCTGGCCGATCTGGCGCCGCCGCTCGCCGGCGTGCCGAGCGAGTCCGAGATCCGCGTCGCGCAGGCCCAGCTGGTGGGCTGGCTCGAAGGCCTGTTCCACGGGATCCAGGCCGCGATGTTCGCCCAGCAGGCGGCGGCACGCCAGCAGTTCGAGGAGCTTCGCCGCCGCGGACTTCCCGGCCAGGATCAGGGCATGCAGGGCCAGGAGGGCGCGCCGCAGGACGGTTCGGTGCGCGGCGGCCAGTACCTGTAAGGAACGCTACTCCCCTGGCACCTCGACGGTGCGCACGCCGACCGCGCCACGGTCGCTCGCCGAGCCCCCGCCGCCCGCCAGTCGCTGCGCCAGGTAGACCGGGATCAACGACAGCACCATCACCAGCACCGCCACCGCATTGGCTTCGGGACGGTTCCTCGGCAGCCGGATCGCGTTGAAGATCCACTTCGGAAGGGTGATCTCGGCGCCCGAAACGAAGTTCGTGACGATGATCTCGTCGAACGACAGGGCGAACGCGAGCAGCCCGCCGGCGACCAGCGCCGTCGCGATCGCGGGCAGGGTGATCCGGCGGAAGGTCTGCCATCCGTCTGCTCCCAGATCCATGCTCGCTTCCATCAGGGACGTGGGCGTTCGTCGGAGCCGTGCCACGACGTTGTTGAACACCACCACGATGCAGAACGTGGCATGGCCGATCATGATCGTCCACAGGCTGAAGGGGATACCCTGGGTGTTGATACCGGTCCGCAACGCCATCCCGGTGATGATCCCGGGGAGTGCGATCGGCAGCACCAGCACGAACGAGATCGCCTGGCGGCCGAAGAACCGGTAGCGGTGCACGGCGAACGCCGCCGCGCCTCCGAGCGCGAGGGCGAGCACGGTCGTGATCGATGCCACCTTGATCGAGGTCAGGAACGCCGCCCGCATGTTGGCGTCACCGAACGCCAGCGAGAACCACTTCGTGGTGAAGCCCTTGGGCGGCCACACCTGCGCCACGCTGTCGTTGAACGCGTAGATCACGACCACCACGAGCGGGATGTAGAGGAACAGCAGCGTGATCACGGTGCCGAACCGGACCATGAAGCGAGCGCCGCGGGATTCCATGGCTAGAGCGCCTCGAAGGCGCCGAGCTTGCGCGCGATCCAGAGATAGACGGACATGATCGCCACCGGCACCAACGCGAACGCGGCGGCGAACGGGATGTTGTTCGCCACGCCGACGTTGTCGTAGATCACGTTGCCGATGAATTTGGTGTTCCCCACGAG
>JBKPMF010000043.1:0-18983 GCA_046732015.1 Actinomycetota bacterium | reverse complement strand
CAGGAACCGGCTCTCGAACACGTTCTCGGTGGCGATGCTGGTGCCTTCGCCGGTGGCCAGCATCGCCATCAGGATCGGCTGGAAGGCGGTGGCCACGCCCGGGTAGGGCAAGGTCACGAAGTCGATGGCCCGCCCGCGTCCGATCTGCCGCACGCGGATCCCGTCCTCGATGCGATCGATGAGCGCGCCCGCATCGGCGAGCTTGGTCAGGAACAGGTCGAGATGATCGGCGCGGGCGTGCTCCAGCAGGAGATCACCACCCGTGGCAACGGCGGCGGCGGCCCAGGTCCCGGCCTCGATGCGGTCGGGGATCGTGACGTGTTCGGTCCCTGCGAGCTCGTCCACCCCGTCGATCTCGATCGTGTTGGTCCCGGCGCCCGCGATCCGCGCGCCCATCGCCACCAGGAAGGCGGCGATGTCGGCGATCTCGGGCTCACGCGCGGCATTGTCGATCACGGTCGTGCCGCGCGCGCGGACCGCCGCCATCATCAGGTTCTCGGTCGCGCCGACGCTGGGGTAGTCGAGCGTGATCGCCGCCCCACGGAGCCCGGCGGTCTCGGCGACGAGGAACCCGTGCTCGGATCCGACCTCGGCTCCCATGCTTCGTAGGCCCGCGATGTGCAGGTCGATGGGACGCGACCCGATCTCATCGCCCCCGGGCATCGCCACACGGGCTCGGCCGGCCCGCGCCAGCAGCGAGCCGAGCACGGCGGTGGAGGCGCGCATGCGCCGCACGAGCTCGTACGGGGCCTCGACCGACGTGAGGGTCGTGGCGTCGATCGTCACGGTGTTGCCGTCCCAGGCGACACCGGCGCCCAGATGCTCGAGGACCTCCCCCATGGTGAAGCAGTCCTTGATCCGGGGCACGTTGCGCAGCACGGTCCGGTCGGGCGCGAGCAGCGCGGCGGCCATCAGTTTGAGGGCGGAGTTCTTGGCGCCGGAGACGACCACCGCCCCCTCCAGGCGCACCCCTCCCGTGACGAGGAGGCGTTCCATGAGGGCATCAGTGTAGGGGCCGATGGCCCGTTCCAGCCTCAGCCCGCCAGGTTGATCCTGGCCTGGGCCTTGAGGAGGGATTCCTTCACACCGGCGAGGTCGGCCTCGGCATCGGCGGTGTCCCGCTCGCGGAGCCGGTCTTCGAGCTCGCTCACCCGCCGACGAGCATCGTCGACGTCGATCTCCTCGCGCATCTGGGCATTCGCCGCGAGCACGTCCACCCGTGTGGCGTCGCCGTCCGAGGTCACGTGCATGAACCCGCCGTCGACGACCGCCGTGATCTCCGGACCGTCACTGCGGAGGATCCGCAGCGGCCCGATCGCCAAGCCCACCATCATCGGCGCGTGGCCGGACAGGATGCCGACCTCACCCGCCACGCCACGCGCCACCACGGTCGAGGCCTCCCCCGACCAGAGCTCGCGCTCGGGCGTGACGACGTGGACGTCCAGGGGCATGCGCTAGGCCGCCTCGATCGTCTTGGCCTGCTCGATCGCTTCCTCGATGCCGCCCACCAGGAAGAACGCCTGCTCCGGCAGGTGGTCGTAATCGCCCTCGCAGATGCCCTTGAAGGAGGCGATCGTCTCGTCGACGGGCACGTACTTGCCCTCGATGCCGGTGAACTGCTCGGCCACGAAGAACGGCTGGGACAGGAACCGCTGGATGCGGCGCGCCCGCGACACGATGACCTTGTCCTCTTCGCTGAGCTCGTCGATGCCGAGGATCGCGATGATGTCCTGCAAGTCCTTGTTCCGCTGGAGGATCTCCTGCACCCGCCGGGCGACCGCGTAGTGGTCCTCACCCACGTAGCGAGGGTCGAGGATGCGGCTGGTGGAGTCGAGCGGGTCCACAGCCGGGTAGATGCCCAGGGACGCGATGTCACGTGAGAGCACCGTCGTGGCGTCCAGGTGCGCGAACGCTGTGTGCGGGGCCGGGTCGGTGATGTCGTCGGCGGGCACGTAGATCGCCTGCAAGGAGGTGATCGAACGGCCCTTCGTCGAGGTGATGCGCTCCTGCAACTCACCCATCTCGTCGGCGAGCGTGGGCTGATAGCCCACCGCCGAGGGCATGCGACCGAGCAGGGTCGATACCTCCGAACCGGCCTGCGTGAAGCGGAAGATGTTGTCCACGAACAGCAGCACATCCTTGCGCTCCACGTCGCGGAAGTACTCGGCCATCGTCAGCGCGCTCAGGGCGACGCGCAGCCGAACGCCGGGCGGCTCGTCCATCTGACCGAACACCAGCGCGGTGTTGGCCAGCACCCCGGACTCCTGCATCTCCAGGAACAGGTCGTTGCCCTCGCGGGTGCGCTCCCCGACGCCGGCGAAGACCGACACGCCGCCGTGCTGCTGGGCCTGCCGGCGGATCATCTCCTGGATGATCACGGTCTTGCCCACGCCCGCGCCGCCGAACATGCCGATCTTGCCGCCCTGGACGTAGGGCTCGAGCAGGTCGATCACCTTGATGCCGGTCTCCAGCATCACGGACTTGGGCTCCAGCTCGTCGAACGGCGGGGAGTCGCGGTGGATGGGCCAGTGGTCGGCGGGGTGGATCTGATCCATCGTGGTGTCGAGGGGCTCGCCCAGCACGTTGTAGACGTGGCCCAGGACGCCTTCCCCGACCGGCACGCTGATCGGCGAGCCCGTGTTGTCCACGGGTGAGCCGCGCACCATGCCGTCGGTGGGCTTCAGCGCGATCGTGCGGACCTGGCTGTCGCCGATGTGCTGGGCCACCTCGCACGTGATCGTGGTCGTCTGCTCGTCGAGCACGACGTCGATCCGCACGGCGGTGTTGATCTCTGGCAGCTGGCCGGGTGGGAACTCGACGTCGACCACGGGGCCGATGACGCGGACGACGCGGCCGGCCGCGTGCCCGTTGCTTCCGTTCGTGGTGGTGTCAGCCATTCGTCACTCTCCTGAAGCGGCGGACAGGGCCTCGGCCCCGCCGACGATCTCACTGATCTCGGTGGTGATCTCGTCCTGGCGGGCGCGGTTGGCCTGCCGGGTGTAGACCTTGATGAGCTCCTCCGCGTTGTCGGTCGCCGCCTTCATGGCGCGGCGACGGGCCGCGTTCTCGGAGGCCGCGGACTCGAGCATCGCGGCGTAGACCTTCGTGATCACGTACTGCGGCAGCAGGTGGTCCAGGATCTCGGTGGGGCCGGGTTCGTACAGGTACTCGGCGGCGGGAGTGTCGCCCTTGCCGGTCACCTCTTCCGGCGCGATCGGCAGGAACCGCTGGTGGGTGGCGCGCAACGTGAACGCCGAACGGAAGTCGGTGTACACGCAATGCAGCTCGTCGATCGCGCGATCGGCGAAGTCCTGGATCAGCGCCTGGCCGACCTCCTGGGCGATCTCGTAGGTCGGCACCTCGCTGTGACCCTGCCACTCACGGTGGATCGGCACGGCCCGGAACCGGAAGTAGCCCACGCCCTTCTTGCCGCTGATGTACAAGACGGGCTCCAGCCCTCGGCCGCGGATCGCCTCGACCTGCTGTTCGGCGATCTTCAGCACGTTGGAGTTGTAGGAACCGGCGAGCCCGCGATCGGACGTCACCACGAGCACCCCCACCTTGGCGGGTTGCTCGCGGTCCTCCAGGAGCGGGTGAGCCACCGAACCGGCTTGGGCGGCGACGTCTTCCATGGCCTGGGTGAGCTGGATGGCGTAGGGACGCGCCGCTTCGACGCGCTGCTGTGCCTTCACGATGCGCGAGGACGCGATCAACTCCATCGCGCGGGTGATCTTCATCGTCGACTGGACCGAGCGGATCCGTCGACGGACGACGCGGAGTTGGGCTCCCATCGCGTTACGTGGGCTCCTGTGCGCCGGCCTCGCCGATGGGGCCTGCCCCCTCCTCGGATCCCTCCGTGCGCTCCTCGAGGCTGTCTTCGACGCGGCCCTGGGGGCCGTCGTCGAGATCGTCGTCGGCCGAGGACATGCGATCCCAGCCCACGTCGGGCTTGACCTCGTCCGGCGGGGTGGTCGAACCCAGGGCGGCCTCTGAACCGGGCCCGCCCGACGCCGGGACGAACGTCTCCTTGAACGCGGCGATAGCGGTCTTGAGCTTGTCCTCGGTCTCGTCGGAGAGCTCGCCGGTGGTGCCGATCGTCTCCAGGATCTCCGGACTGCGGGTCTGCAGGTACTCACCCAGTTCGGTGACGAACCGCTTCGCGTCTTCGACCGGCAGGTCGTCGAGCGCGGCGCTCACCGTGGCGGCGTAGACGTAGACGACCTGCATCTCCATCGGCAGCGGGGCGTTGCGCGGCTGCTTCAGCACCTCGATCACACGCGCGCCTCGGGACAACTGCTGCTGCGAGGCCTTGTCCAGCTCGGAGCCGAACTGGGCGAAGGCTTCCAGCGCGCGGTACTGGGCCAGGTCGAGGCGCAGGCGCCCGGCGACCCGCTTCATGGCCTTGGTCTGCGCGTTGCCACCGACGCGGCTCACCGACGTGCCGACGTTGATGGCGGGCCGCACGCCCGAGAAGAACAGCTCGGACTCCAGGAAGATCTGTCCGTCGGTGATCGAGATCACGTTGGTCGGGATGTACGCCGAGATGTCGCCGCCCTTGGTTTCGATGATCGGCAGCGCGGTCATCGAGCCCCCGCCGAGCTCGTCGGAGAGTTTCGCGGCACGCTCCAACAGGCGCGAGTGCAGGTAGAACACGTCGCCGGGGTAGGCCTCGCGGCCCGGGGGACGTCGCAGCAGGAGCGAGAGGGTGCGGTAGGCGGTGGCCTGCTTCGACAGGTCGTCGAAGACGATCAGTGCGGCCTCGCCGTTGTACATCCAGTACGCGCCCAGCGCCGCGCCGGCGTACGGCGCGATGTACTGGAACGGCACCGGGTCCGAAGCCGACGCGTTGACGATCGTCGTGTACTCGAGCGCCCCGTTCTCACGCAGCGTCTCCGCGACCTCGGCGACGGTCGAGGCCTTCTGACCGATGGCGACGTAGATGCACTTGACCTGGTTCTCGGTTCCCCATGACTCGCGCTGGGCGATGATCGCGTCGACCGCGACGGCGGTCTTGCCGGTCTGGCGGTCGCCGATGATCAGCTGACGCTGCCCGCGACCGATGGCGGTCATCGCGTCGATCGCCGTGATGCCGGTGTACAGGGGTTCCTTCACCGGCTGGCGGCTGACGACGTTGGCGGCCTGCACCTCGAGGTTCCGCGTCTCGGTGCTGGGGATCGCCCCCTTGCCGTCGATGGGCCGGCCCAGCGCGTCGACCACCCGGCCGAGGAACCCGTCGCCCACCGGCATCGACAGGATCGTGCCGGTCTGCTTGACGGGGTCGCCTTCTTCGATGTGGGAGGACTCGCCCAGGATGACGCAACCGATCTCATCTTCATCGAGGTTCAGCGCGAGTCCGAGCACCCCCCCGGGGAACTCGAGCAGCTCGTTCGCCATCGCGCGAGGCAGCCCCTGTACGCGGGCGATGCCGTCGCCGGTCTCGACGACCCGGCCGATCTCGCCCCGCTCGACGCTCGGCGAATAGCTTTCGACGTTCCTTCGGAGCGCCTCCGCGATGCTCGCGGGATCGATGTTCAGTGCCATTCCCTCACACGCTCCCCTGCTGTCCTGTTGCGAGCTGCTGCTTGGCTCGGTCGAGCCGGGTCGCCACCGAGCCGTCGAAGACCTCGTCGCCGACACGCGCCACGACCCCACCGACCACGGCAGGATCGACGACCACCTTGACGTCCACCGTGCGGCCCGTCGCCTGCGACAGGGCCTGTGCGAGCCGATCACGCTGTGCGTCTGTGAGCGCCACGGCGCTGCGAACCTCTGCGAGCGCATGGTCGCGCTCGCCGGCCGCCCGCTCCGCCAGTGCCTGGACGACGTCCGGGATCTCACGCGAGCGTCCCGCGTCGATCACGAACCCCAACAGGTTCACCGTGACCGGGTTCGCGCGGTCGCCCAGGAGCTCGGCGACCAGGGCCTTCTTGTTCTCAGCGGGCAACGTGGCGTCGGTGAGCGCCTCGCGCAGCGGCGTGTTCTGTTCCAAGGCCTTGGCGAAGCCGTAGAGCTCGTCCTCGACCACGGGCAGCACGCCTTCGGCCCCGGCGACCGAGAACATGGCCTCGGCGTACCCGCTGATCAGGTCAGGATCGCGTGGCATGTCAGTTCTGCGCGTTCCCGCGCGTGACCTCGTCGATGTAGTCGTCGATCAGGCGGGCGTGGGCGCTCTCGTCCAGGGACTGGCCGACCACTCGCCCGGCCAGTTCGACCGCGATCTCCCCGACCTGGGCCCTGAGTTCGGAGAAGACCCGGTCGCGTTCGACGCGGATCTCCTCTTGGGCCCGAAGCACGGTGGCCTGGGCTTCCTCGTTGGCGGCGGCTTGGATGTCGGCACGGACCTGATCGGCAGCCGCGCGGGCCTCCTCGATGATCCGGTTGGCCTCGCCCTTGGAATCGGCGAGCTGCGCGCGGTAGTCCGCGAGGAGTTGGTCGGCTTCCTTCCGCGTGGTTTCCGCCTTCTCGAGTTCGCCCTGGATCTTAGCACGACGCTCCTCGAGCATCGTGTTCAGGCGCGGCAGGACCCACTTCCACATGAAGAAGAACAGGATCGCGAACGCCAGGGCGCCCACGACGAGTTCCTCCCAGTGGGGGTAGAGATCAGCCTTGTCGTTCGTTTCCTCGGCCGTTTCGGCGAGGAGCGCCAGCATGGTGGCCATCACGATGCGAGCCCTCCCCTAGATGATGAACGAGAACGCGATGCCGAACAGGGCCAACGCCTCGATCAAGCCGATGCCGATGAACATGGTTGCGCGAACCTGTCCCGCGTACTCGGGCTGACGGGCCATCGCCTCGACGGACTTGCCGATGAGTACACCCAAACCGATGCCGGGGCCGATCGCGGCGAGCCCGATCACGAGCCCCCGGCCGATGGTCGCCAGACCTTCGCTCGCATCCGCGGCCTGCGCTAGTAGAGCCAACATGGTGAACGCCTCCTTGTTTCCTTGGTCAGTGCTCTTCGGCCATCGCGCCGCCGATGTAGGACGCGGTCAAGATGGCGAAGATGAACGCCTGAAGCCCGGATACGAAGATCTCGAAGCCCACGAGGGCCACGCCGATCGCGAATGAGAACGGTGCGAAGATGACCGTGAATCCGCCCTGGAGCATGGCCACGGTGCCGAGGAAGAACACGGCGAGCAGGAAGTGGCCGGCCATGAAGTTGGCCCAGAGTCGGACCGCCAGGGTGATCGGCCGGATGATGATCTGGGTGAAGAACTCGATCGGTACGAGCAGCGGGTAGAGCCACCAGGGCGCGCCCGGCGGGAAGCACACATGCTTCAGGTACCCGCCGAGGCCGTGCTTGGCGATCCCCACCCCGTTGTAGGTGACCCACGCGATCATGGCCATGACCAACGGGAACGCGACCCGGCTGTTCGACGAGAAGTTGATGCCCGGCACGACCTCGAAGATGTTCCAGAAGAAGATCGCGAAGAAGAACGTCGCGAGCAGCGGCAGGAATCGGTCGCTGTCCGTACCCAGCATCGGGAAGGCGATGTTCTCTCGCACGAAGTCGATGCCCATCTCGGCCAGGCTCTGCGTCTTGCTGGGAACCACCTTCGTGCGGCGCAGACCGAAGTAGAAGAAGGCGATGAACAGCACCATCCCGAACAACACCAGGAAATTGATGAAGTTCATGCAGAAGGACAGGCTGCCGATCTTGAGGGAGGGACCCCAGCACCCCCAGACGAAGTCCTTCGTGGTGGGCGGCTCGAACGCCGCGATCAGTCCGGCGAGTCCGTTCAACGCCGAGCCCCTTGGCCCTCGGGGAAGCTCCAGAGATCGGCCTGCATCCGCCCGGCGATCATCTTGATCTCGACCGACAACAGCGCCACGGTGCCGACGACGAAGGCGGCCACGAACGCGGCGACCGAGAACCACGCCAGCTGCTCCAGCAGCAGGAGCAGGACGACCAGGATCGCCATCCGAACCAGGAAGCCACCGAGCGCGACCCCGTAGAGCAGGGTGAGCGAGATGCGAGCCCCGTAGGCCACCGACACCGCGAAGAACAAGAAGTTGGCGAACACGAGCATCGTCCCCAGGCCCGCGGAGATCGCGGCGTCGGTTCCTCCGACCACGGCCGCCACGAGCGCGACGATGGCGATGGCCGGCAACGAAAGGGGGAGCACCCTCCGGACGAGCTCGAGTTCGGGCTCAGCTGCTACCACGGGTCTCCCTTGCCGTACCTCAGGTACACGATGTATGTGGCCGCGCACGCGCCGAGGACCGTCCCGAGGGCGAAGAACACGTGCGGCGCTCCGACGAGTCGGTCGACGACGTACCCCACACCGCCCCACACGAGGATCCCGGCGATCATGGTGGCAGTGACGCTCCACCCCATCCCCATCCCAGACCAGGCAGCTTCGCGTTGAGGTGGGGCAGCCATGCGCGCCGGAGTATAGCGGCGGCCCGACGGCGCCGTCAAAATCGCGAGAACAGCGTTTCCGCAGGTCCGAGGGCATTTTCTCGTGACTTTGTGAAAGTTTTCACGAGCCGGCCGGACAGGTCACCGTCGTTGAACAGGCCGCCGACGCCGGTCTCGCACGGCCACGTGAACCGCGCCAGAGGATCAGGAAATCGTGGCCTTCACGACCCCGCCACCGATGGCCGCCGCCTGCTTGCGGCCCCTGCGGATGCTGCTCACCAGGTTGATCGAAGCGGCCGCGAGACCTGCGCCGAACAGCAGCGTGCCCCACACGTTCACCTGCGGCGGCACGCCGATGCGGGTGGCGCCGTACACCCAGGTGGGGAACGTGCTCGTCTGGCCCTGCACGAAGTTCGTGATCACGAAGTCGTCGAGGGAGAGCACGAACGCCAAGAGGAACCCCGCCACGACGCCGGGCATGATCAGCGGCAAGGTCACCTTGAAGAACGCCACCAGCGGGGTCGCGAACAGATCTTGGGCAGCGTTCTCCAGTGATCGATCCAGGCCTTGAACCCGCGCACGCACCGTGATGGCCACGAACGCGATCGAGAACCCGATATGGGAGAACAGGATCGTCGGGTACCCGATGTGGATGCCGAGGTTCAGCTGCCCGTTCGCCTGTACGAACATGGACAACAGGGCCGATCCGAGCACGATCTCGGGCACCGCGATGGCGAGGAAGATCACGAAGTTCAGGCCACCACGCCCGCTGAACGAATACCGGCCGAGCACCAAGCCGATCAAGGCCCCCAGGATGGTCGCGATGATGGCGGCCGGGATGGCGACGCTGATCGAGACCTTCAGCGACTGGTTCAGGTCGGTCTGGGCCAGCCAGTTCTTCCACCAGTTCAACGTGCAGCAGGTGAACTTGGCGGTCTGACGCTCGCCTTTCAGATCGTTGAACCCATAGAGGATCATCAGCAGCACCGGGCTCGTGAGGTAGAGGATCATCGCCCCGGTGAACACCGGCAGGATGTAGCTCGTCAGCCTGCGACGCTTCCGGCGCAGGGGTGCGGGGGCGCGCTCCGGCGCCGCCTGCGGCTCGACCGTGACCGCGCTCATGTCGCCACTCCCGCGGCCAACGTCTCGTCCTCGGTGCCCAGCAACCGGGCGTAGATCAGGGCAAGGACCAGCATGCCGATCATCAGGATCACCGAGAGCGCGGCCGCCTGCGGGTAGTTGGCCTCGGTGAGGAACTTCGACTGGATGATGTTGCCCACCATCTGGTCACCGGGTCCACCGAGCACCGCGGCGTTCACGTAGTCGCCCGTGGCCGGCACGAACGTGAGGATCACCGCGGCGAACACGCCCGGCATCGACAACGGCAGCACCACCTTGCGGAACGCCTGGAACCGCGACGCGTACAGGTCCTTGGCGGCTTCGACCAAGCGCTTGTCGATGCGCTCAAGCGCGACGTACAGGGGCAGGAACGTGAACGGCAGGAAGTTGTACGCGATCCCCCAGATCACGGCGATCCTCGTCTGCAGGATCTTGAAGCTCTCCGGCAGCAGCCCCAGGTCCTTCAGCGGACCGAAGATCAGGCCGTCGTCGCCCAGGATGAACTTCCACTGCACCGTCCTGATCACGAACGACACGAAGAACGGCACCAGGATCAGGAAGAACAACGTCGACTTCCACCGCCCGGCGTAGAAGGCGATCCAATACGCCATGGGGTAGGCGGCCAGGATGCAGAAGATCGTCGCCGTCGCCGAGATCCCGAGCGACTTCCAGTAGAAGCCGCCGTACTGAGACAACGCGTCGCTGTAGTTGGCGAACTCCCACGTGAACGAGAACCCGCCCGAGAGCAGTCCCCCGGACTGCAGCGAGGTGTAGACGATCAAGGCCAGCGGGACGAGGAAGGCCAGGAACAGGAACAGCGTGCCGGGGGCGAGCAGCCCGTACGCCACCCCACGCTGGCGCTTGGCCAACGCCCGGCCCCCACGCTTCGGCGGCTCACCGCCCAGGGTCTCGGGCGAGGCGACCGTCACCCCGCTCGCCTGGTTGACCCCCCCACTCATCGTGCTCCCGCTAGCTCTCCGTGAGCGGGATGAAGATCGAGTCCCACTCCTCGCGTTCGTCGTCGGTCGTGAACTCCCGTCCGAACTTGAGCTGGCTCAGCATCGCGTCGTCGGGCCACAGGAACGGGCTCTCCGCCATGGCCGCAAGGGCCGCGGCCGTGTCCGGGTCCTTCTCTTCCTTGGCGTGGTCGGCGATCAGTTCCTGCACCGCGGGCACCGGCGACATGTAGGCGACCCACTCGGTCACGTCCTGGGCGACCTCCGGGTCGTAGTAGTAGTCCATCAGCTTGTAGGCGCCCTGCGGGTTCTTGGCGCCGACGGGGATCAACATGTTGTCGATCCACAGCAGCGCCCCACCCTCGGGGATGACGAACTCGAACGGATAGCCCTCCCAGATCTTGTAGTAGAGGACGTCACCCGACCACGCCATCGTGGCCGACAGGTTCCCCGCCACCAGGTCGTCGATGTAGCCCTGGTCGTAGAAGGTCCGCACCGTCCCGGAGTCCTTCAGCTTCTGGATCCAGGCGGCCGCCTCCTTCCACTGCTCGGGCCCCGAATCGGCCGGGGTGATCCCGAGGTTGATCATCACGAGGTCGGGCATGTCCTGCTTCAACATGCCCACCGAGGCCGTGCCCACGAGGTCGGGGTTCATCAGGTCGTCCATCGTCGTGATGGGGCCACTGACCTTCGTGGTGTCGTACCCGATCCCGGTGGTGCCCGACTGCCACGCCATCGAGAACTTGTTCCCCGGGTCGTAGACAGGATCCTTCGCGAATGGGGCGGCGTTCGCATCGAAGTTCGGCCGCATGGACGGGTCGAGCTCGGTGACCCACTCGTTCTGGATCAACGCGGTCAGCTCACGGCCGTTCGTGATCACGATGATGTCCCAGCCGGTGTCCTGGCCGGCCTCCAACTGCGGGAGGAGCTTGCCGAAGAACGAGTCGTTGGAGTTGATCACCGTCTCGTAGTTCACGGTGATGTCGTTGGCCTTCGTGAAGCCGTCGAGCGACGGCGAGTAGCGGTCGCCGTCGGCGTTCGTCGCCTTGTCGATGTAGAGCGGCCAGTTGGCGAAGTTGATCTCGCTCCCCGGTGTGGCGGAGAAGTCCACGGTGGATCCCGTGGTCCCGGTACCCGATCCGGCCTCGGTCTTGCCGCACGCCGCGAGGATGGAGGACAGACTGAGGGCTCCGACGCTGACGCCGCCCACCTTGATCAACTGCCGGCGCGAGAGTCGACGCTGCGTCATCCCTCGCATCAGCGCCCGGGACATCTCGGGCGTGGGCTCGATGCGATCGTCCGTCATTCGGCTTCCTCCTCCATCGACAGTCCCTCCTGCGGGGTCACCGCGAAGGTGTGCTCGGGTTTCCAGGAGAGCGTGACCTGCTCCCCTTGCCGCGGGGCCTCGTCGGCTCCCAGGTTCTGGACGTACGCGGTCAGGACCGCGCCGCCCGCTGCTTCGACCTTGTACTGGTGACTCACACCGATGTACGTGGTCATGGCGACCGTGCCGCCGATGTGGTTCAGCGCCGGGCCGGGGTCGCTCTCGCCCGGCGTGATCGTGATCTTCTCGGGCCGGACCCCGACCTTGAGGGCCGAGCCGGCGTCCGAGGGGATCCGCGTCGATGGCACCTTCACCACCGGGCCCGCGACGAGCGAGACCGTGGCCTCGCCGTCGGTGGTCTCCTTCATCTCCCCTTCCAGCAGGTTGGAGGCGCCGAGGAACCCGGCGACGAACTCGGTGGCGGGATTCTCGTAGACGTCCTCGGGAGCGCCGAGCTGTTCGATCCTGCCCTGACGCATGACGGCGAACCGGTTGGACATCGTCATGGCTTCTTCCTGGTCGTGGGTCACGTAGATGAACGTGATCCCGACCTCCTGCTGGATGCGTTTGAGCTCGAGCTGCATCTGCTTGCGCAGCTTCAGGTCGAGCGCGCCGAGCGGCTCGTCCAGGAGCAGGACCTTCGGGTGGTTCACGAGGGCGCGGGCCAGCGCAACCCGCTGCTGCTGGCCACCCGACATCTGCGGCGGCTTGCGCTCCTCGAAGCCCACGAGGTCGACGAGCTTCAACGCGTCCTTCACTCGGGTGCCGACCTCGTCCTTGCCCACCTTCCGGCGGCGCAGGCCGAAGGCGACGTTCTCGAACACGTTGAGGTGCGGGAACAGCGCGTAGGACTGGAACACGGTGTTGACGTCACGCTTGTACGGCGGCAGATCGGTCACGTCGCGTCCACCCAGGTACACCGTGCCGTACGTGGGATCTTCGAATCCACCGATCATGCGAAGGGTCGTGGTCTTGCCGCAACCCGAGGGCCCGAGCATCGAGAAGAACTCTCCCTCTTCGATGTCGAGCGAAAGGTCGTCCACCGCGGCGACGTCACCGAACTGCTTCGTGACGCGCTCGAGGCGCACGTCGATCTCCTTCGCCACCTCCACCCCCCAACCTCCGGACGTCCCGCCCCAACCGTCGCGGGCGGTGGCGATCATCACCCGAACCGGCTAGTCACGCAGCCTCGGGATCGGACATGCATCATCGACCACTTGTACGGAACGGACAAGGGGCGGGATTCGCTCACCCTCACGACGGGTCATGGGCAGGGGTCGCGCCCTGGTCCGATGGGGCCCCTCCCGGTGGTCCTCCGTCATGACGCCGCCATCGGTCGAGCGCCGGGAGCGCCGTGATCAGGAACAGCACCAGGGCGGCCAGCAGGATCAGTCCGACGGTGGTCCGGCCATCGATGAGCCCCACGGCAAGGGCGCTGCCGGAGATCAGCAGGCTCCACAGGTACATCAGCAGCACCGCGCGGGGATGGCTGTGCCCGATCTCCATCAGGCGATGGTGGATGTGTTCCTTGTCGGCGTGGCCGATCCCCTGCCCTCGCCAGGTGCGGCGCGCCACAGCCAACACCACGTCGAGGAAGGGGATGAACAGGACCAGCAGGAGGACCAGGAGCGGTCCCGCGATCGCCGCCAGGTCCCCGCCCGAGGGCGGCAACGGGTTCCGGCCCACCCCCGAGATCGTGAACAGGGCCACGAGCATGCCAAGCAGCATCGACCCGGTGTCGCCCATGAAGATCTTCGCCGGGTAGAAGTTCCACGGCAGGAACCCCACGCAGATCCCCACGGTGATCACCGAGAGCAGAGCCGCCGCGGAGGCGTCGCCGAAGGTGCTGGGCGTGCGGACCACGTAGATGAAGAAGCATCCGGCCGTGATGGCCACCATGCCCGCGGCCAGGCCGTCGAGGCCGTCGACCAGGTTCACGGCGTTGGCGATCACCACGACCCACAGGATCGTGAGCAGGACCGACAGGTCGGAGGTCAGGCTGACGACCTGCAGGCTCCCCGGGATCCAGAAATAGGTCAGCGACGCACCCATCAGGTACAGCACGCCGGCGATGAAGACCTGCGCCGTGAACTTCGCCAGCGCCGAGGTGCCACGCCGGTCGTCGATCAGCCCCAGGCCCACCATCATCGTGCACGTGACGAGCGCGGCGAGCGGCTCCGGGCTGCCGGCCTGCATGTCGGAGAAGAAGGGCAGCAGGAACGAGACACCCAGGCCCACGAGGAAGCCCGCATACATCGCGAGCCCACCCATCGTCGGCGTCGCCACGGGATGGACCTTCCGGTCCCCGGGCCGGTCGATGGCCCCCATGCGCACCACCAAGCGCCGCACGAGCGGCGTAACGAGGAACGTCGTCCCCGCGCTCGCGAGGAAGATCAACAGGTAGGCGCTCACGCTGGGCTCAGTGTGCGGGCACGGCCGCCGTGCGGCAACCGGGCCGGGCCGGCCGGTCTGACCCCTACGGGTAGAGCGGGAAGCGCTGCATCAGGTCGCGCACCTGGGCACGAGCCTTCTCCTTGGCCCCGGCGTCTTCGGGATGCTTCATCACATCGCCCAGGATGCTCGCGATCTCGCGCATCTCGGCTTCGTCCATGCCGAGCGTCGAAGGCCCGGGCGTGCCCACACGGATCCCCGAGGGGGTGGAGGGCGGGTTCGGGTCATAGGGGATCTGGTTCTTGTTGAGCGCGATCCCCACCTCGTCCGCCACGGCCTCGGCCGTCTTGCCGTCGATGTCGAGCGGCCGCGTGTCGGCCAGGATCAGGTGTGAATCGGTGCCGCCCGACACGATGCGGAGCCCTTCGTCGGTGAGCCCGGCGGCCAGGGCCCGCGCATCACGGACGGTGCGATCCGCGTAGGCCTTGAACTCGGAGGTGGAGGCCTCCTTGAGCGCCACGGCCTTCGCGGCGATGCAGTGCTCCAGCGGGCCACCCTGCATCATCGGGAACACGGCTTTGTCGATGGCCTTGGCGTGCTCTTCCTTGCACACGATCATGGCGCCGCGCGGACCGCGCAGCGCCTTGTGCGTGGTGAAGGTGACGACGTCGGCGTAGGGCACGGGCGAGGGATAGGCGTCGCCGGCCACGAGGCCGATGAAGTGCGAGGCATCGACCCACAGGAGGGCGCCGACCTCGTCGGCGATCTCGCGGAAGGCCGCGAAGTCGATCGTCCGGGGGTACGCGGTGTAGCCGCTCAGGATGATCTTCGGACGTTCGGCTTTGGCGAGGTCGCGGATGCGGTCCATGTCGAGCTGCTCGGTCTCGCGGTCGACCTCGTAGCCGACGAAGTTGAACCACTTGCCGCTGACGTTCACGGGCGAGCCGTGCGTGAGGTGGCCCCCGTGCGCCAGGACCATGCCCAGGACCTTGTCGTCGGAATGCGGCTCGAGGAACGCGCCGAACACCGCCAGGTTGGCGGAGGCGCCGGAGTGGGGTTGCACGTTCGCGTGGTCGGCGCCGAACAGCGCCTTGGCACGATCGATCGCCAGTCGCTCCGTGACATCGACGAATTCGCATCCGCCGTAGTAGCGCCGGCCGGGGTAGCCCTCGGCGTACTTGTCCGTCATCGTCGAACCCAGGGCCGCCAGCACGGCAGGACTCGCGTAGTTCTCCGAGGCGATGAGGCGAAGGTTCGTCCGTTCGCGCTCCAGCTCGTTGACCAGGGCCTCGGCGACCTCCGGGTCGGTGGCTTTCAAGGCCTCCCAGTCGGCGGCGTACTCCTTGTTCGTCATCTCGGTAGCTCCCCTCGCTCGATCTCGGCGATCTGCTCCAGTCTCGGGATGTGCCGTCCACCCTGGAACTCGGTGGCCAGCCATAGCCGGGTGATCTCCCTCGCGTAGGCGGGGGCGATGACCCGGGCGCCCATGCTCAGGACGTTCGCGTCGTTGTGCTCGCGCGACAGCTGGGCGAGGAACAGGTCGTGGCAGAGCGCCGCACGGACGCCGTGCACTTTGTTCGCGGCGATCTGCTCGCCTTGACCGGAGCCACCTACGACGATCCCGCGGTCGGCTCGACCGTCGGCGACCATCGTGGCGGCCGCGGCACAGAACGCCGGATAGTCCACGGGTTCGGTGGAATCGGTGCCGCAGTCCACCACCTCGTGGCCCTGCTCGCCCAGGAAGGCCTTCAGGTCTTCCTTGAGGGGGAAGCCGGCATGGTCCGAACCCATCGCGATCCGCATGCTCACGCCTCTCCGCTGGCCTCAGGCACGGCGGCCGGACCGTACAGCCCGTTCAGCAGTCGCCCGATCCACTGGTCAAGCTCCCACGCGATCGCGCGATAGCTCTCGAGGGGCATCCCCAACGGGTCGACGACATCTTCGTCATAGGGATTGCCGGGGAATCCGCCGCTGCGCACAGCCTGCGCCTCGGCGACCCTGCCCGCGAGGTCGTTGGGCTCGCCGTCGAAGACCGGCGGCAGCTGATCCAGCAACCGAACCAGCTCCTTGAGGGTGAACGTCGTGGCCGCGGCCTCGTTCGCGAGCCGGATCACGTCGTCGCGGTGTTCGGCCGCCATGCAGATCACGAGATCGGCGTCCTGCGGCATGGTGCGGGTCAAGGCCCTGGCCCGGTGGGCGCTGATATCGCTCCCGAGCTCGGCGGCCGCCTTCACGGACTCGGTCATCGCGGGGTTACCTTCCAGGCCCGCGGTGCCGGCCGAGGAGACCGTGGGAGCTGCGTCGTCGAAGCGAGCTCGAAGCCCATCGCGGAGCAGGCCCTCGGCCATCGGGGAGCGGCAGATGTTGCCCGTGCACATGACGAGGATGGAGGTCATGACGAGGGCCGCGAGTCTAGCAGCGGCCCCTCCCGGGGCAGTAATCGTCGCAGGGTGTCCAGGCCCACCCCGCCGTGGCGGAGCACCCGTGCATCGCCGTGGGCGAGGTCGATCACGGTAGAGGACTCCCCTTCCAGAGGGCGCTCGTCACAGAGGTAGATCGCGACCAGTTCACCGAAGGTGGCCTGCAGGTCCGCACAGGTGGTGAGCGGCGGCGTGCCCGACCGGTTCGCGCTGGTCATCGCCAGCGGCCCCGACCCGGCGAGGACCGCCGCCGTGAGCGGATGCGCCGGCACGCGGAGACCGATCGTGGCCGGATCGCCCCCGAGGTCCCACGAGGCACTCTCCTCGCCTCGCGGGAGCACGATCGTGAGCGCGCCGGGCCAGCAGGCCCCCGCCAGGGCCGCCGCCCGATCGTCGATCAGCGCGAGGCGCTCCGCGTCGGTGACAGAGCGGATGAGCACGGGCAGGGCCACGTCGCGCGACCGCACCTTCGCCTCGAACAGCCGCTCGGTGGCCCCCTCGACGCCGGGCGAGGTGCCGATGCCATACACGGTGTCGGTCGGGAGCACGATCAGTTCCCCCCGCCGCGCGGCGGCGGCGGCATCGGCGATGGGATCGGGCTTCATGGGCGTCTCGCCACCACGAAGCGGTCGCGCCCGGTGAGATCGGTCACGACCCGGGCGTCCATCGCGCCTGCGGCGCTCACCGCCCGCGACACCTCGTCGCCCTGCGTCTCACCGATCTCGATCGCGAGCATGCCTCCCGGTCGCAGCCAGGTCATCGCCTCCTCGGACAGGCGCTCGACGAGCTCGATGCCACCGACCAACGCCGTCTCGGGGTCGGCGAGCACCTCGGCAGGCAGCGACGCGACCTCATCGGGCCGCACGTAGGGCGGATTGCTCACCACGACGTCCACGACGCCCCGGAGCGAAGCCGGGAGCGACGCGAGCAGGTCGCCGAGGAGCACCTCGATCCAGAGCCCGAGCGCTGCGGCGTTCTTCCGCGCGAGCGCCACGGCGGCACCGGAGCTATCGACGGCGAACACCCGAGCGTCGGGGCGCTCGTCGGCGAGGGCGAGGGCGATGGCGCCGGTCCCCGTGCCGACGTCGACGACCACGGGGGCCGGGAGGTCGTCGATCTGGTCGAGGACGAGCTCGACGAGGAGCTCGGTCTCCGGGCGCGGGATGAAGACGCCCGGGCGCACGGTGAGCATCACCCTCCGGAACCCCTCGACCCCGGTCAGGTGCTGGGTGGGCGTGCCCGCACATCGCAGGCACAAGGCTCGTCCGAAGGCCCTGGCCTGCTGGGGAGTGGGTCCTTCGGTGCGGGTGGCCAGCGTGCTCCGGTCGACCTCGAGGACGCCGGCCAAGAGCAGCTCGGCGGTGATGCGCGGGTTATCGACCTCGTGACGCTCGAGGTAGTCGGCGGCGCGGCGGATCAGCTGGGCCGGGGTCATCTCGCCGAGATCATCTGGCCGCTCGCATCTGGCCGGGTCAGGGCGCCGCCGCGACCTCGGCCGAGAGTTGCTCGGCGCGCTCGGCCGAGTTCAACCGATCGACGAAGCCGTCGAGTTCTTCGCCACCCGCCAGGACGTCCTGCAGCTGGTGGGACGTGTATTTGATGCGATGGTCGGTGACACGGCCGTCGGGGAAGTTGTAGGTGCGGATCTTCTCGGAACGGTCGCCGGTGCCCAGCTGGGACCGGCGCGCGGCCGCCTCTTTGGCTTGCGCCTCGTCCTGAGCCTTCTGCAGGAGGCGGGCGCGGAGGTAGCGCAAGGCCTTCTCCTTGTTCTGCAGCTGGGAGCGCTCCTCCTGACACTCGATCTTGATGCCGGTGGGCAGGTGCACGACGCGCACCGCGGAGTCCGTGGTGTTGACCGACTGCCCGCCCGGGCCGCTGGAGCGATAGACCTCGATCCTGAGCTCCTCGGGGCGCAGCTCCACCTCGACCTCTTCGGCCTCGGGCAGCACGGCCACCGTCGCCGTCGAGGTATGGATCCGGCCAGAGGATTCGGTGACGGGGACGCGCTGCACGCGGTGCACGCCCGACTCGTGCTTGAGCTGCGCGTACGCGGACTTGCCCCGGACCTCGAGCGAGACCTCCTTGAACCCACCGAGCTCGCTGGGCGAGGAGGCGAGCACCTCGGTCTTGAGGCGATGACGCTCCGCGAAGCGCCGGTACATCTCGAACAGCTCACCCGCCCACAAGGCGGCTTCCTGTCCCCCGGCCCCGGCGCGGATCTCGACGATCAGATCCTTGCCGTCGTTCGGATCCTTCGGCACCAGGAGATGTTCCAGCGTCGCTCGCAAGGCATCGGCCCGCGCCTCGGCCAGCAGCTGTTCGTCCTCGAGGAAGGCCCGCATCTCCGGATCGGACTCGGCGCCGGGGGACAGGAAGCCGCCTTGTGGGCGGGTGAGCTGTTCGAGATGTAC